>CAYHRR010000258.1:0-6364 GCA_964358875.1 uncultured Planctomycetaceae bacterium
GAAACTCATCCTTCCATGCACCAAGCTAGATTATCTAGTCGCCGATGGATTCGAATTTGCAAACGGTGCACGTAGACAGAAGTGGAGAGAAGAAACGGGCGAATTCTCGGACGTGGCAGTGCCCCTAGTGGCCGCCTTGCAGCAGATGGTCCACGACGGTGGCGGGGAGTTGAACCTCAACGAAGACTATCCTCAGAACGTGCTATTCGCGCATGTCAAATCCAAGCTCCTACCCCTCTTTGTTCCGGAACCGCTGTTTCGGCCGTCGCCAGCGCACCCCGAGTCTGGTGCGGTCTATATGCGCATCAAGTCGGACTGCGACCGATTCGTCGCCGCGCCGTGGTCGAACTCGGTTTGCGGGCCACTCGCGCTGCTGAAATATCACCTCGAGAATGGCGAGAGAGCGAGATTCTGGTGCGAAAGTTTCGAGAATTGCTACGGCTTCCGTTTACGCACCCGGGACCACAATTGGATTTGTGGGTTGATATACGTGTCTTCGGAAATCGTGACGACAACGGCAGGGGAAGCGATCGTTGTGCATCCGAACGGCGTTGCCAGCCATGGCAGAATGCACCTAAAGGTATGGACTGATCGTTAGTAACGAGCAATGTGCGCGCTCCGCGACACACGAACGGAGTGGCGCGCGAAACCTGGCCCACGCAGGTCGGGTCGAGACAAGCAAAGCTCGTGACAGCGTCACAAGGTGGGTCTTCACCTTGGTGTGAAAACCCGCGCCTCACCCCGCCGTCGTCTTCGTCATCGCCTTCGATGAACGCGACGCGGCGTTGCCGCTCGTGCCGGTCTTGTGGCCGGGATCAACCCACGAGCGCGAGACATCGGGCCGCGGGAACAGCTTGCGCTCGACTCGATTGAACACGTCGAACGCGCGCGCTTCGAACACGCCGAGCTTCCAGTTGTTGTCGCGCAAGCGCGACTCGGCACGCCGCTCCCACCAGCCGATCTTGCCGCGCGCCAAGCCGTAACTCAGCGTCACGTAGTGCTGGTACAGCTTGCGGCGCAGCGCGACGTCCGGCGGGATCTTGCCCGGCCAAGTCTCCTCCAAGTGGTACTCGCCGATCGAGCCCCACTCGGGCAACGACTGCGGCGGTTGATACCCAAGCGCGAGCGCTTCATCCCACATCGCCGTCCCCGGAATCGGCCGGTACGGCCACACCGTCGGACGCGCGTGCGGCGCGGCGACGTGCAAGCGCCGGCATTGATCGATCGTCGCGTGCATCGACTCCGCGCTCTCACCGGGGTAGCCGATGATGTAGGTCACCGACGCGCACACGCCGCGCCGATCCATCTCGACGGCGGCATTGATGTTGTCGTCGTCGACGATCGGCTTGCCGATGCGCTTCATCATGTCGTTCGAGCCCGCCTCGGCGCCGATCTCGGCGACGTACATGCCGGACTTGGCGACGGCGTCGAGCACCGCCGGCTTGTACTGCAAGATCGCGTGCGTCTCGATGAACGCGTTCCAGTGCAGCTTCATGTCGCGCGCGAGCAAGCCCTCGGCGAACTCCGCCGTGCGCTTTTGCATCACGCCGAAATTCGCGTCGTGGAAGCGCACCGTGTCGAAGCCCCAGCGCTGCTGCAGGCTCTGCAAATCGTCGAGCATCCGCGCGGCGGGCATCGCCTTCCAGCGGCGATCGGTGACGATCGGCGAGCAACAGAAGGTGCACGGCTCGGGGCAACCGTAGCTCGAGAAGTAGGTGATGCCGAAGTAGGGCTTGCGGTCGCCGATCGCCGGCGGCGTCGGCATGCGCAGGATGTGTTTGTGACTGCCCGAGGCGAGTTGGCGATCGCGGTACGGCGCGATGTCGATCAAGTGCCACGGGCAATCGAGAAGTTCGTCCCAGCCGACCACGCCGCGCTTTTGCGTCTTGAGCACCTGGCCGTCGCGCCACAACGCGAGGCCGTCGACGGCATCGAGGGGCAGGCCGGCGTCGATCGCTTTGACGACGTCGCGGAAAACGAGCTCGCCTTGGCCGAGCACAACCGCGTCGTACATACCGGTCGCGAGCTGCAATTCCGGCCGCACCGACGCGAACCAGCCGCCGAGGATCGACGGCAACTTCGGGAAGCGCGCGCGCACCTTCGACGTGCAGGCGAAGCCGTCGGTGACCATGAAGCCGAGGATGCCGGTGGTCGCGTAGAGCAAGGCCCCTTCGCAAGCCTCGACCACGCGCCGGTGCGCTTCCTCCTGCGTGTACAGGCTGCCGTCGACGATCACGATCTCGTAGCCGTCGCGCTCCGGGTAGGCGGCGATGGTCAGCATCTCCAGCGGGAGCATGTCGCCGCTGCACGGCGGCCCGATCGAAGAATCGACCTGCTGGGGCTGGTAGAGAACGAGCTTCTTCTTGGTCATGCGGCGGTCCGAAGCGAAACGACGAGGTGCGGGGCGAGCGGTCCGTCGACCAGCGCGAGCGCACTAATGTAGCCTCCCGTCGACGGCAGGGTCGGGCGTGCTCCGATGAAGCGTCGTCCAAGACGGAAGTTCCAGGCGCGAGCGGTTCGCACTGTGCGACTCGGCGACGCCTTGAGTGACGGCGGTGACTTGTCAGCGCTCCAAACGACGGCGGCGACTTGTCGGTGCATCAGGCGTCACCGGCGAGCGCTCGGCGCTTGAAGCGACAACGGCGGCTTGCCGGCGCTTCAGGCGACGACGGCAATCGGCCGGCCGGAGCTCCACGCGGCAGCTTGGCGCAACGCGACGATCAGGTTCGTCGGCGAGGCGAGGCCCTTGCCCGCGATGTCGAACGCCGTTCCATGGGCCGGGCTCACGCGCAGAAAGCTCAGGCCTGCGATGACCGTCAAGCCCGTATCGCGCGCGGCGAGCTTCACCGGGATGAAAGCCTGGTCGTGGTACAGCGCGAGCACTGCGTCATACGCGCCCTTGGCCGCAGCGATGAACACGCTGTCGGGCGAAACCGGGCCGGTGACGTGAACGCCGCGCGCGCGGACGAGCGCGAGCGCCGGTTCGAGCACGTCGAGTTCCTCGCGGCCGAGCAGACCGCGCTCCCCCGCATGGGGATTGAGCCCGGCGAGCGCCAAGTGCGGCTCGCGAAAGCCCCACGCGCGCAGTGCTTCGTCGAGCAACGACAAGTGCTCGACGACGCGCTCGGTCGTGACCCGTGCGAGCGCCTCGCGCAACGGCATGTGGCGCGTCAACAACATCACGCGCATCGGGCCGGCGATCGCCAGCATCTCGAAGCGCGTCGCGCCGTCCCAGCGGCCGAGCAACTCGGTCTGGCCCTCGACCTTCTCCCCCGCCGCATGCAGCGCCTCCTTCGACACAGGGCCGGTCACGAGCGCGGCGACGCGGCGTGAGCGCGCTAGTTCGACACCGGTGGCGAGCGCCGAAAGCGCGGCGCGACCGCAACTTTCCTGCACGCGACCGAGGTCGAAATGCTGCGGGCCGCCGCTGTCGATCCAGGCGACGTCGCGCACGGCCGCGTCGTCGAGCGGCACATCGCTCGGTCGAAAGCAGCCGGGGCCGATGACGAGCAGGCGCATTTCGGCGCGCACGCGTTCGTCGCGCAGGGCTGCGAGCGCGATCTCGGGACCGATGCCGGCGGGATCACCGAGCGTCAGCGCGAGCGTCGGTCTGCGCGTGGTGTCGATCGCCATGAAGCGGCGCAGTGTAGCGGCGGCGCGACGCAACTACGCCGCGCGTTCATCGCCGGACGACGGCGCGACAGAGCTCGTGGACGCGTCGACGCCGGACGCCGCTTCGAGCGAGCGGTTGCAGCGGTACAGCCACGCGAGCAGCTCGGCCACGGCGGCGTACACGTCCTCGGGGATCGCCTCACCGAGCTCGCAGGCCGAGAGCATCTCGACCAAGTCGCGGTCCTGACGCACGGGCACGCCGTGGGTCCGTGCGAGCTCGAGGATGCGCTCCGCAGCGAAACCGCGCCCTTTGGCGACGACTTGGGGCACCGACATCTCGTCTGCGGCCAAGCTGCGGTCGTAGCGCAGCGCGAGCGCGCGCGAGTCGGAAGGTGTGGCCGGCGTCATCGCGTCACCCCGACAGGTCCATCAAGTTGTGATCGCGCAGGAAGCGCACGTTCTCGACCGCATCGGCAACGCGCAGCTGCTCTTCGGCGCCGAGCGCGGCCGTCACGTGCACGGCACGGCCGCCGAGCGCGAGGTGCTGTTCGAGGTCGGGCAGTTGAGCGCGCAAGTGTTCGACGACGTGCTCGTGCGCGGCAACGACACGCACCGCGAGCGTCGCTTGACGTGTCAACAAATCGACGTGCACCGGTCCGGTGTTGGTGAACTCGACCGCGAGCGAGAAGCGCCGCAACGCATGGGCGTCGGCGGAGTCGCCGCGCGGCTGGCCGTCGCCGTTGCCGCGCACGAACAGATGCGCTGTCGTCCAACGCGAGCCGTCGAGCACGGGCACGCTCCATTGCAGTTCCTCGTGCGAGGCCGCGCGCGCGACGTTGAGCAGTTGTTCCGCCTCGATGTTCTCGAGCGTGCGCTCGATGGCCTCGCGCAACGGTCCGGCGTCGAGCTCAGCTAGGGTGCGCAACAGCTCGCCCTTGAGGTCGCCGGCGATTCCCGCGAGGCCGCGGGCGAACTTCGCGGCCGTCGGATTCACCGCGCTTCTCGCCGGAATGCCCGCCAATCCGCGCAACAAATTCTCGCGCAGGCCGCGCGGACGGCGATCGATCTCCAAGCGCCGCAGTTGGGCCAACCAGGCCTCGCCGTGAATTCCCACACCGGCGCGCCGTGCTGCGAGTTCGAGCAATCCGGCGAAGTCCTTGGGAAGACTCGTCAGTTCACCGGCCAGCCAGCGCTCGACGCCGTCGGTCAGCGGCGCGTTGCCGCCGGCTTCGCGGAACAGCTGTCGCAGCGCCAGTTGCAGTGCGTCGGCCACCTTGGCCGCATCGCCGACACCGCCCGGGTTCGAGGCGGCGCACTCGTCGACGAACAACGTGCGCAATGCCGCCTGCAATTCGTAGGCGTCGCGCGGCGGAAGTTCCGCGAACACAGCCGCGCTCAGACGCGCCTCGTACTGCAGTCCGCCGGCGCGCAGCTTCGCGGCGAGCTGGGCGCCGTCGTCGCCGGGTTTGAAAACCTGCGCGGCGAGGGATTCGAGCAACGCGTCGAGCGTCGCTTGCGCCCCCCCAGGCAGCGCCGGCTGGCGGCGTAGTTCGGTCGTCAACGTCTCGAGCATCGTGCCCACCGGCTGCTCGGACGCGAGCACGGAGCGCAGCGCGAGGACGAAGCTCGACTCCTCGACTTGGACTTCGGTCGACACGACTCTCAGTTCGATCGGATCGCCGAACTTGAGCACCTCGAACAGGTAGCGCTGCCCCGGCTGAAGCTCGGTCTGCGAGCGGGCCGGAACTCGATGGCGCCCGATTCCGACCAGCAAAGTGCCGCCGCCCAGCGTCTGCAGCACCTCTCCGGCGACGACGCGCCCTGCTTGCAAGACGGCCCTGAGATCGGAGACAGCCGATCCAGGCGGTCTGGCCCAGCCGGCGGAACCCGGGGACTGGATCGAAGACGGCTCCATGGATGCAGCGGTTATCGGAGCCGCCGACGGTTGCGTGAGTCCGAGGACGCACATCCCGAAACACCTTCGCCCTCGCCGTGCGGAGCGCGCGGCGAGGGCGAAGGTGGAAAGGAAGGACCGGGCGGGAGCGCGGCGTTGCGACCGGGCTATTCGCGTTGCGACCGTGCTATTCGCGTTGCTCGATTCGAACCTCGTCGCCGAGCGCGCTCATCACCAAGATGCGATGTTCGCCCGCCAGGCTGATGGCATGCCAGTTGACGCCTTGAGTGAGTACGCCGGCCGCATCGAGCGTCGAGAGACGCATGTCGATCGAACCGGGGGCCAACATCTGCGTCGCGCGCAGAACACCGTTGACGCGGATTTGAACCAGGCCGCCGCCGAAGCTCGTCCCGACCATCGTCCGCACGCCGATCTTGCGCAACTGCACGATGTTGCGGTCGAGCTGGAGCACGAGGCGGCCGTAGAACTCGAAGCGGTACGTGTTCGGGATATCGAGCGGCACTCGCACATAGCCCGCGTCGGGCGCCGTGGCGTAGGCGTCAATGACTGCGGCCTGCACCTCTGCATCGGTGCCGACCAAGCACACGATCGGCTTCTCAGGTCCGAGTTCGGGCGCCGACGGAGCCGCGAACATCATCGGCAAGCTTCCGACCGTATCGCCGCCGGTGCCACCCCCGCCGAAGGAGGTGGATGCGCCGTCGCCGATGGCGAGCAGCGCCCCTGTGCCGAGTGCGAGCACGAGCCCGAGCACGGCGACGAGGTGCACACCCAGCCTGCGGACGATCATCGGTTTCGGAATTTCATGGCACTTCATGGCATCACTCCTCGGTGGCCGGC
>CAYHRR010000259.1:0-6319 GCA_964358875.1 uncultured Planctomycetaceae bacterium
GGTCGCCTACAACATCGCGGCGCCGTTCGTGTATGCGGCCGTGTGGCTCGGGCTAGCGCTCGCCGTCGGTGAACTGGCCTCGGGCCGCGCCCTGATCGCGCCCTTGTGGAAGCGCACGTGGCGCATCGTGTTGCCGGTCGTCGTCGTAGTGATGGCGACAGCGTGGGTGCTGCATTTCGTCGAGCCGACGGCGCTGGAGTGAGCGCGCGGCGCGCCGCCGAGTTCGCGCGTTCAGCGTCGCGGCTGCTTGGGGTGTTCGCCGGAGCGCTTGTCGTCCCAGGGCGGCGGCTTGCCGCCGCGCTCGCGGCGCTCACCGTGCTCGCGCATCCACGGCGGGCCTTGCAGCTCGGGGAAATTGCGCGACAGGCCTTCGACGAATGCGCGCCCTTCGAGCTGCTTCAGTTCGCCCAGACGCGTCGCGTCGACGAGCTCCGGCTCGCTTTCGAGCAGCTCGAGCACGCGCGCACGCGTGCGCGTCGCGATCTGTTGCCAACGCTCTTCGCGCGGCACGCCGCCGAGTTCGATGAACCAACTCGGATCGGGATGCAGCCGTTCGCGCAACGCGCGCAGCTTTTCCATGCGCGGACTGTTTTGCGCGGGATCGTCGAGCGGTGACGGCGGACCGCCGCGGCTCTTGTCGCCGCAACCGCGCCGCGCCTCGTTCCATTTTTCGAAGAAGCGTTCCGGCGGAAGCTCGCGCCATTGCTCCCACTGTTCGCGCGAGCAGTACGACGGCAACTTGCCGTGCTCGGCGCCGCGCGCGAGCTCGCCGCGTTCGAGTTCCATCAGCTTGCGGACCAACTCGCCCGGAGGCAGCGCGCGCAGCGCGGCGATGTCGGCATCACTCAGCCCGCCGTTGCGCGCCAAACTCTCGACGCGTTGAGCGACGAGCGTCATGGCTTCGACGCGGAACGCGGCCATCAGTTGCTCGCGCGCGGAGGCGTCGAGCGTGTCCCAACGCTCGAAACGCGCGCGCAGATCGCAAGGCAGCATCGACAACATGCGCCGTCCGCGTTGGTCCATTTCCTCGGCGAGCACGCCGTGCAGCGCTTCGCGTTGCTCCGCCGGAGCAAGCCGCGCGAGTTGCTGCTTCGAGTTCTCGGGCAGCGCGGCGTGCGTGTCGTTGCGCAGCTTCTCGATCTGTTCGAAGCGCGCGCGGCAACGGCTGCGCTCGTCGTCGCTCATCGAACGCCAGTGTTCGAAGCGTTCGGAAAGTTGACGGCGCTCGTCCGGCGACAGCTTGTTCCATCGTTCGCGCGCTTCGTTGAGGCGCGAACTTTGATCGCCGCGCGCTTCGTTGAGGCGCGAACTTTGATCGCCGCGCGCTTCGTTCAGGCGCGAACTTTGATCGCCGCGCTTTTCGTCGCCGCGCGCGCCTTGAGCGCGATGTCCCGCGGCGGCCGTCGGCGTCAACGCGCAGACGACGGCGAGCAGCGCGACGAAGCTCGCGAGCGTGCGTGCGAACCCGCGCAGCGCCGTGGAGGTCGGACGAGCGCTCATCGCGACTCCTCCTTCTTCGGCGCCACGGGTTCCGCCGCGCCGGCGGCATCGATGGCCGCGCCTTGCGTGTCGAGGCCGCGCAGCAAGGCGTCGAAGTCCGCCGTCGTGGTCAGCTCGCTCTCGAGGCTGCCGTCGGTGACGAGCTCCCACGACTCGAGCAAGTCGAGCGAAGCGAGCAGATCGTCCGGGGGCTCGTCGATGGTGTCGGTCGGCGGCGCGAGCGGCGCCGTTCCGTTCGGAAGCGTGCGCGGTTCATCGGGCCTGGCGACAAACGGCGCCGGATCGTCGGGCGACGCCGAACCGAGCGCGAAACGCAGCCAAACAGCAGCTCCGATCGCGAGCGCGATCGATGCGGCGAGCAATGGGCTGCGCCAGGCCGAATTGGAAGCGTTTCGCGCAGGCCGTGCGCTCGGCAGCGAATGCGCGGCGCCGGCGCGCGTGTTGGCGACGGCGCGAAGCGGACGTGCGGCCGGCGAAGAAGCGCGCGCCGGCGAGGCTGCAACCTGCGGCGAGTGCTCGTCGACAGCGCTGCGTCGAGCGCGCTCGGCCTGAAGCGCAGCGAGCACGCGCCGCGACAATTCGGCCGGAGCTTGTTCGTCGGGAACCCGTTCGAGCAACAGGTCGAGCCGGCGCTCGTCGTGCTGATCGCGGCGCGCGCCGGCCAGCTTGGCGAGCAGCGTGCGTGCAAGATCGGGCGGCACGACGGGCGCGCTCGAACGATCGAGCAGCAGATCGAGCGCGGTGTCGGAGCGCGCAGGTTCGAGGCGCGACAGCACGCGTTGCGCGAGTTCCGGCGGCAGCTTCGGCTCGGGCAACGAGGCCAGCAGCGCTTCGAGAGCTTCCTCGGCCTCGAGCAACGCGCGGCAGTCTTCGCAACCGAGCAAGTGCTCGTGCCAGGCGAGCACGCCGACTTCGCGGTTCGCGACGCGGCCCGACAACAGGCTCGCCAAGCGCGCGCGGAATCCGAAACAAGCGACGTTCACGGCGCCTCCTGTTGCAGGAACGGCGCCAAGCGCGTGCGCAGGTTCTCGCGTGCGCGGTGCACCATCGACTTGATCGCCTTCTCACTCGAACCGAGCACGACGGCGATCTCGGTGTAAGGCAGCTCGTTGTACTTGGCGAGGATCAGCGCCATGCGCTGCGCCTCGGGCAGCGCGTTGATCGCGGAGCGCACCGCGCTGACGACGTCGCCGCGTTCGAGCGCGATCGACGGATCTTCGCTGCGCAGATCGCGGATCTCGCGCGCCGGAGCGTCGCCTTCGTCGTCGAAGATCGCGGCGTCGAGCGAAGCGTCGTCGGGCGCGCGCTGCGTCTTGTTGACGGCGATGTTGAACGCGATGCGGTACAGCCAGGTCGAGTAGCGCGCCGTCGGCTGGTAGCGCTCGCGCGCGCGGATCACGCGCAGGAACACGTCCTGAACCAAGTCCTCGCGCTCGGGCGCCTGCCCGAGAAAGCGCGTGAACAGCGCGTACAGGCGACCGGAATAGGCCTCGACGATGCGCTCGAAAGCGGCCTCGTCGCCGGCTTGGTAGGCCAGCATCCAGCGCACGCCCTGATCCGTCGTGAAGCTCGCGTCCATAGTTCGGTCGGCAACCCTCGAACCCCGGTGTACGCGGCGGGTTGCGCGCCGGGGAGAGGTTTTCCCGTCGGCGCGCGCTGCACAGGCGGCAAGACCTTCCGCCCGGCGACGCTTACGGCTCGAGGAAGAACTCGACGGCGTCGGTCAGGTTGACCTGCGCGGTCGATCCCGGGTCGCGTCACTCGCGACGCGCGCCTATCGACACAGCCGTCGCCAGCGCGCGGGTGGCCACACGACGGCGACGGGGCGGCCGATGATGTGCGTGAGCGGCACCGGACCCCACACGCGGCTGTCGACGCTTTCGGCGGAGTTGTCGCCGAGCACGAAGACCTCGTGGGGCGAGAGGGTGACGGATTCCGCGACCCCGATCGTCCCGATGTCGAAGTAGGCGACGTCGCGGTCGAGCTCGATCGCGCGCAAGTCCGCCTTGAGGCCCTCGCCGCCGAAGCGCACGCGCGGCAACAAATGCGTGAGCACGGCGCCGCGCGCTTGCGGAGTCGAGGTGTTGCTCGCGTACGAAACCCCGAGCACGCCCGCGCGGTCATCGAGATCCGCGGACACATGGTTGTCGCGATTGGTGAAGCGCACGCGGTGCCAAACGCCGGCGGCGAACGGCGCGTCGGCCGCAGCGATCTCCGTCCCCACGCGCGTCGCGCCGGTCAGGCGCAAACAACGCAAATGCACCGCGTCGCCGACACCGGGCGTCAGTTCGAGCTCGAACAAGTCGCCTTGCTCGGTCAACTCGAGCACCAAGCGCTTCCACGCGCCGTCGATGCGCACGTCGAACGCCAATGACGCGTCGTTGGCGTGAAAAGTCTCCTTGCCGGCGAGTCGGCCGTCGGGCTTCAAGTAATCCGCGAACAGCCGCGGCTTGAGCATCGCCAGCTCGACCTGCGGCTCGCTCGCTTCGAGCCGCCAGCCTTGCGATCGACGCAACCAACGATTGGGATCGAATTGGAAGCTCTGCGCGAAGTCATGGCGCTCGCTGTCGAACAACGGCACCAGCGGCGCGCGCGGCTCGTCGGTCGCCAGCACTTGGTCGTCGATGAACACATCGCCGTCGACGATCTGCACCTTCTCGCCGGGCAAGCCGGCGACGCGCTTGACGAGCGGGTCCGCCTCGCCCGGTCGCGTCAACACGACCAGATCGGCCCGCGCGAGATCGAGCGCGTCGTCGTAGAGCACGAACACGTGCTCGCCGTCGACGTCGGAACCGTGCAGCACCGGCTCCATCGAACCGCTGTCGACGTAGTAGACGTCGCCGATGAACGCGCGCGTCGCGAGCACGAGCACGACGGGCAACACCACGACCCACGCCAACACGCGCGCCAAACGCCGGACCACCACCATGGCGCGCGAAGGTACGCAGCGGACGTTAGGGTGCGCCGCTCTCTCGCCCAAATTCCTCCGTCCCCCACGTTCTCAGCGATGCGCCGTTTGTTGATCGTCGACCTCGAAGCGACCTGTTGGAACCGCGCGGAGCACGTGGCCGAACGCATGGAGACGATCGAGATCGGCGCGCTCGACCTCGATCCTGCCGAACCGACGCGTGTGCGCGAGTTCCAGGCCTTCATCCGGCCCGTGCGCTTTCCGATGTTGAGCGCGTTCTGCACCGAGCTGACCAGCATCACGCAGGCCGACGTCGACAGCGCCGAGAGCTTCGCGCCGGTGTTCGCGCGCTTCGTCGAGTGGATCGGCGACCCCGCGCTCGTGCGGCTGTGCTCGTGGGGCGATTACGACCGACGCCAGTTGATCCGTGATTGCGCGGACCACGGCGTGCGCTACCCGCTGGCGGCGGACCATCTCAATCTGAAGCACCTGTGCTCGACGGCCTTGGGTGTGCGGCCCTTCGGTTTGCAGCGCGCGCTCGACGTGGCCGGGCTCGGCTTCGTCGGCATCCACCACCGCGGCCTGGACGACGCGCGCAACATCACGCGCCTCCTTATGTATACGCACGGCAGCTGTCTGACCGACCTCGCGCCGGACGCGCCGACGACGACGGCGGGAATTTGAGCGCGGCGACGGATCCCGTATTTGTTGCGCCGTACGGTTGGGCCCGACACACTTCCGCGCTCTCGGCGCCCACGCCGGGATTTGAAATGACCCGTCGATCCCTTCGCAGCGCTGCTTGGCTGGCCGCAGTTGCGCTCGGCGTCGTGTGCGGACCGGCGCTCGCGCTGGAGGGAGCAGAGCCCGCAAATCTCGGCGCGACGCTCGGACTTTGGACCCTGGCGCCGTTCGTCGCGATCCTGCTCGCCATCGCCGTGCTGCCGGTCGTCGCGACGCACTGGTGGGAGCACAACCGCAACAAGGCGCTCGTCGCCGCCGTTTGCGCCGTGCCGATCGCCGTGTACCTCGTCGCGGGACACGGGCACACCGGCGTCGAGGTGCTGCTCGAGAAATCGGCGGAGTACGCCTCGTTCATCGTGCTGCTCGGCGCGCTGTTCGCGATCACCGGCGGAATCCACGTGAAGGGTTCGCTCAGCGGCACGCCGCTCGTCAACACGGCGATCCTGGCGATCGGCGCCGTGCTCGCGAGCCTGATCGGCACGACGGGAGCGTCGGTGCTGCTGATCCGGCCGCTGTTGCGCGCCAACGAAGCGCGGCGCAACAAGGTGCACCTCGTCATCTTCTTCATCTTCATCGTGTCGAACTGCGGCGGCCTGTTGACGCCGCTCGGCGATCCGCCGCTGTTCTTGGGTTTCCAAAAGGGCGTGCCGTTCTTGTGGACGCTCGGACTGTGGAAGCCGTGGCTGTTCGTCAATCTCGCCCTGCTCGTCGTGTTCAACGTGTGGGACCAGCGCGCGCTCGCGGCGGAAGAACTCGCGCGGCCGGGATCGCAGCTCGAAGAGGTGCAGCACCACGCGCCGCTGCGCATCGAAGGCGGACTCAACTTCGTGTTCCTGCTCGGCGTCGTCGCGGTGATTTTCTGCTCGGGGCAAGGCGTTTTCAGCGCTGGAGCGCCGTGGCCCTTCGGGGTGCAGGAGGTCGCGATGATCGCGCTGTCGCTCGCTGCGTGGCGCACGACTCCGTCCCGACTCCGCGCCGCCAATCGCTTCTCGTGGACGCCGATCGTCGAAGTCGCGGTGCTGTTCGCCGGCATCTTCGTATGCATGGCGCCTGCACTGTTGATCTTGAACGCGTGGGGCCAGGGCTCGCGCGAAGTGCTCGGCGCGAGCTTCGCGTTGCATCGGCCCTGGGAGTTTTATTGGAGCACCGGACTGCTCTCGAGCTTCCTCG
>CAYHRR010000260.1:0-6295 GCA_964358875.1 uncultured Planctomycetaceae bacterium
CTTTGCGGTGTGCGGCGGCGTGATCGTCTACACGCTCGGATCGCGCGCGTTTTGCTCGAGCGTGTGCCCTTACGGAGCGGTGTTCGGTCTGGCCGACAAGATCGCGCCGGGACGTTTGATCTCCAAGGGAGAGTGCGCCGGATGCGCGAAGTGCACAGCCGCCTGCAGCTCGCACATTCGCGTGCACGAGGAACTCGCCACGTTTGGAACTGTCGTCGACAAGAGCTGCCTGCGCGATCTCGACTGCATGGCGGCCTGCCCCAACGGCAACATCGTGTTCGGTTTCACCACGCCGCCGCTTCTGCGCGGTGCCAAGCCGTTGCGCGGACTGCCGCGCAAATTCGACTTGTCGTGGACGGAGGAACTGCTTTTGCTCGCCGTGTGCGCGGCTGCGTTTTTCTCCGTGCGCGGCGTCTACGACACGATGCCTTTCTTGCTTTCGCTGGCTCTCGCCGTCGTGATCGCGGGCGTCGTCGTCACGGCGACGCGCGTGCTGCGCCGACGCGACGCCAAACTGCAAAAGCTGGTTTTGGTGCAGGCCGGACGCGTGCGCCCAGCGGGAGCGGTTTTCGCCGGCTTCGGTGGAGTGCTGTGCTTGCTCGTCGCCCACAGCGGCTGGATGCGCTGGCACGAACGCGCCGGGGTCAGCGCGTTGAGCCAAGCCGAGCGCTCCGTATCAGGAAGTGTCGAAGCCAAGCAGGCACTCGCGGATGCAAGCGAGCACCTTGCGGTGGTTCACAGATTCGGGCTCGCGCGTTCTCGCGCGTCGCGACTGCGTGCGGCGCGTGTCGCTGAACTCAGCGGAGCCTTCGCGGACGCCGAAAGTGCGCTCGTCGAACTCGATGCGCAGCGCCCGAACGATCAACGCGTGGTGCTGCCGCTGGCGCGTGTGCTAAACGCGCAAGGCAAGAGCGCGTCTGCGGCGCAACTCCTCGACCGCGGCTTGGCCGCCGTGCCTGAAGTCGTGCACGACCGACAAGATGTGGTCGCTTATCTCGCCGACGCCCACGCTTTGCGCGGAGAGCTCGCCGCACGCGCGGGCGACTTGGAACTGGCGCGGACGCATTTGGAACGAACCTGCGAATTGCGGCCCGACTCCGCGTTGGGTCACTACCAACTCGGCGCCGTGCTCGCGGCGCTGAGCCGAAGGAGCGAGGCGGAAACGCAGTTTGCTCGTTCCGTCGCACTCGCGCCCGACGACGTCGAAGCGCGCAACAACCTCGGCTTTCTGCTGCTCGAGGCGGATCGCGCGGCCGAGGCCGAAGTCCACCTCGCGCGCGCCGTCGCGCTGTCGCCCGGCTACGCACCTGCTCAGTTCAACCTTGGACGAGCGTTGCTCGCGCGTGGCGCCACGAGCGAGGCCTTCGAGCACTTGGACGCCGCGGGCAGGCTTGACGCGCTGTACGTCGAAGCCGTGCGCGGACTCAAGGCCGCGACGCGCTGAGCGCGCGAGGGCGGCGGCGGCGGGCGCACGGGCGCTCTCGCAACGAACGGTGAGTCCGGTGTGGAACGGTGTTCTGCGCGCTACGGCTTAGTCGAGGTACGCCCATGTCGTGGCGCGCGCATCGCAATGTGGGCGTAGCGTTCCACTGTAGTTCCATCTCGCACCTCCACGGGTTCATGCACATGTCGCACTTGATCGCGTCTCTGCGCTCATCTTGGTTCGCACTTCCGATGATCGTCGCCGGCCTCCCGCTGAGCACGGCGCACGCGCTGCAAGCGCCGCCGCGCACACCCGCGAAGATTTTTGCCGCAGCCTGTGCGACATGCCACGGCGCCGACGGCCTCGGCGGACCGAGTTGGGTCGACTCCGGCTCGTGGGCGCCGCGCGTCGCTCGCGCGCTTCCATCGCCGCAGCCGCTCGTCGAAGACGCGTTTCGCTTCACCATCCGCAACGGACCGTACATGGGCGGTGGTTTCAATTTCCGGATGCCGAGCTTCGGGCACGCGGTGCTGTCGGATGTCGAGCTCGACTTGCTGGTGACGTGGCTTTTGTACGCCGCACCGATCGGCGGAGCGGATCCGTTGCTCGGCGTTCCGCCGCCGCCGACGCCCGCGGGTCATCAGATTCTCGTTGAGATCCTCGACGAAGCGCCTTGGTATCGCGACGACGCGAGCGACGTGCGTGACGCGAGCATCGACCGTCGCCGCGTCGTGCTCTCCGCAGGCGACTACATCAAAGTCGTCAATCGCGGACGGACGTGGCACACCGTCACCAATCGCGAGTTCGGCAAGGACACCGGCTTCATCGGCTACGCGAACAACATCCCTGGTCAGGATGTCGGCTACTACTACTTGGAGCTCGCGGATCTCCAGGCCGGCGCCTGGAAGTACTTCTGCGCGTTGCACCCCTACATGCAGCTCGAGATCGTCACGCCGGGCTTCAACCCGACGCCGTTGACGCATGTCAGCAAAGTCCCGTTGCCGCTGCCCAAGCGCAAAGGCGTCGGAGAAATCTGGGTCGGCCTGCAAACCTATGCGAATCCGGGCGCGCTCAACGGAGCCGTCGATGTGATCGACTCGAGCCACTGGACCAACACGCACATCGACAACGTCGGCAACAATCCGCACAACGGTTGGCTCGGCACCGCGCGCGACGGCATGGGCGTTTTGCGCAACGTCGCGGCCTACGCGAATTGGCACGACGTCACGGTCACGGTTCTCGACGCCGACACGAAGCAAGTCGTCGGCAATGCCCCGATGGGTGCCGCCGGCGCGCACATCATGACGGCGCCCGGTCGGCTCAATCCCGACGGTTCGAATCGTTGGTTCCTCACTTTGATGGGCAGCAATCGCGTGCAGGAGTTCGACCCGTTCCTCGCATTGGCCTGGCAGTCGCCGACGTCGCCGGCCATCGGGCAGAGCAGCGGAACGACGGGAACACCCGCGTTTTCGCCGCACGGTCTGTGGTTCCTCGACGACGGCGAACACTTTATGACGGCCAACACCTTGAGCCGCAGTGCTTCGCTGTATTCGGTATCGCGCCGTTGGGCCGATTCCGACGGACGCTTCGGCTACGGCGCGCAGGTCGCCGAGGTGGACACCGGCGGAGTTTCTCCGTTGGCCGCGTCGATCTTCAACACAGGCTCGCCGGGCACCACGAACTATCGCGGTTACACGAACAACGCGGGCACCGACGACATCAGCGTCTACACGATCGATGCGACGATCGGAGCAGAGAGCGTGACGCGCGTTCCTTTGCCCGCGCCGCTGGGCAACGCGGCCGGCAACTTGGCGCTCACCGACATGAACGCCATGCCGATGCGCTGGGCGCACATGCCGATCCAATGCGCGATCAGTCCGCCGGATGCGACCACGCACGGGCGTTTCATGGTGGTTTGCAACAAAGCCTCGTTCAACGTGAACATCGTGCCGCTCGACGCGACGGGCATGCCGACGGGCATCTACACCTTCCCGGCGGGATTGGGTTGTCACGGCATCACGTACGGGCGCAAGCGTTTCGCCGACACGGAGCGCGTCGCGTACTTCGCGTATGTGACCAACACGTTCGAGAACTACGTCAGCGTTTACGACCTGGAGAAACTCGATCGTCTGATTCGACTCGACGAAGTCGGCATGGCGCCGGCCGCCTTTCAACCGGGCGCAGCGAACGAGCAAGTGCTCGTCGAAGGCTATGCCGCCAATTTGCTGCTCGGTCAGCCCAGCGGCTTCGTGCCGGTGACGGTGTTCAGCCCTGACGCGCGCGGTCTGGTCCACGTCGGCGACGTGCCTTTGACCACGCCGGCTGTCGCGGGGCCGCGCTGCTATCTGCAAGAGCACGTGTGGGTCGATGTCCCCGGTTACGGCATGGTCAATCTCGACCTCGACTTGAAAACGGACACGGGCGCGATGGGAATTTGCGCGCGCTCGATGCCGCCGCCTTGGTGATGAAAGCGCAGCGACGCTCCTGAGCGGCCGTTCGGGCGGCGCGCGCCGATGAACGTGCATACACCTGCACTCGGCGTGCGGGAGCGCGGCGGCGTGCGCGGCTGCGGCGCACGCGCTCAGTAGAATTCGCGGCATGCAAGTCGTCGCACGCTGCGTCGTCATCGCGGTGGCGCTCGGCGCGCCGGCCCTCGCGCAAACACCGAGCGCACTGGCGCCCGGTGCCGCTGCGCTCGATGCCTTTCATCCCGACGGCGCGACGCCGGTCGTCGCGCGCGCGGGCGGAAGCGTCGTCGTCCACGTTCCCGCGTTGCCGCCGAGTCTGAACGCGATGGTCGAGAGTTCGGGCGTCGCGCGACAGATCCTCGGCGAATTGCACGAGAGTCTCGTGCGACGCGATCCCGAGACCTGGAACTTCGTCCCGAACCTCGCGCAGCGCTTCGAGGTCGAGGACACGCTCGTGTTGCGCGACGGTGTGCGGCTGTACGGCGCTGTGACGACGCGCGACGGCGCGTACGTCGTGACGACGCTGTCGAGCGGCACGGAAGCGCGCGAGCCGACTGTAGTTCCGGTGGAACTCGTCGAGCGTCTCGAGCGCGAGACCGTGTTCACGTTTCATCTTGCTGCCGACGCGAGGTGGCACGATGGCGAACCGTTGACGGCGCGCGACGTGGCCTTCTCGTTCGAGTGCTATCGCAACAAGTACGTGCGTTGCGACCGTAAGCGCGCCGTGTTCGAGCGCATCGAGCGTTTGGAAGTGCTCGACGATCGAACGCTGCGCTTCTACTTTCCGCGCAGCTATTTCCTCGCGCTCGCCGCGTTCGACGAGACGTTCACGATCCTGCCCGCGCACATTTACGACCTCGCCGATCCGATGCGCGGAGCGACGGCGCACGTCGCCGGTGCCGAGGAGCAAGCGCGCGAAGTCAACGACGGTGCGGCCAACCGCGCTTGGATCGGGCTCGGGCCGTACAAGCTCGTCGAATGGAATGCCGAGCGCATCGTCGCGCGCCGTGTCGACGCGTTCTTCGACGAATCTCGCGCCGGACTGCTCGACCAAATCACCTGGCGCGCGATCGCCGACAACGAAGCGGCGACGGCGGCGTTGCTCGACGGTCAACTCGACTTCTTCGATCGCATGAGCGTCGTCGACTACCTCGGCGAGCGCACGCACACTCCGCAGTTCGAAGCACGCTTCTACACGGGCTTTTTCTACACGCCCGCGCTCAACATCACGGCCTGGAACACGGCGCGTCCGACGCTCGCCGATGCGCGCGTGCGCACCGCGCTCGGCCTGTGCTTCGATTGGAACGTGTGGCTCGACGGCTACTACAAGGGGCTCGCGTTTCGCGTCACGGGCGAGCAAATGCCGTTCGGATCCGCGTACGACCGCTCGCTGGCGCCGCTCGCGTTCGATCCGCGCCGTGCGAGCGCGCTGCTCGCCGAAGCAGGTTGGATCGATCGCGACGGAGACGGCGCGCTCGACAAGGACGGCGCGAAGCTCGAGCTCGACTATCTGTTCCCGAGCGGCAACGAAGTGAGTCGCGCGTTCGGCGAGACCTTTCAAGCTCGGCTCGCGGCGATCGGCGTCACGTTGACGCCGGTCGCGCGCGACAACGCTGCGTTGAGCGAGGCCTTGAAGAAGCGCGAATTCGATGCGTGCGCGCTCGCCCTTGCGCTTCCGTTCGAAAGTGATCCCGAGCAGCTCTGGCATTCGAAGTGGGCGGCTTCGCCGAGCGCGAATCGTTCCGGACTGCGCGACGCGGAAGTCGATCGCTTGATCGAGGCCGTGCAAGTCGAAACCGATGCTCGCGCGCGGGGCGCGCTGTTCATGGCCTTGCAGCGACGCCTCTACGAATTGCAGCCGGTGATGTTCGGAGCCTGGGCTCCGCATCGTTTCGCGATGGCGAAGCGCGTGCGCGGTTTCCAGATCCTCGCGCCCGATCCCGGCTACTCGATCCGGCGTTGGCACGTGACCGACGCGCCCGAGAAGCGCTGACGCGCAGGTGCGCGCTTCGAAAGAACGAGTCCCCGACGCGGCCTGACGCGCCGGGGACCGTTCCCTGCAAAATCGAGTCGAGTCGTCGGCTCGAGCTGCTCATGGAGCGCGCAGAGCACCGCATGAAAGCGCGTGTGTTGCCGTTGCGGCTTCGTTGTCGTGTCGGAGCCGCACGACGCAAGAGCCGACGGAACCCAGCCGTTCGCAGACCGCGTGCCGATCGCCGCTAGGCAACGGACCCGGACGCCTTCACCTGCGCTGTTGCTCGCCCATGAGGAGTTCGCTCTAGTCGACCTTCGCCTTGATTTCGTAGGCCAGAATCTCGTTCGGCGTCGTCGTGCCGACGCCGAACACATCGATCTGCACGCTCTCGCCGACGCCCAGGCCGGCGAACAGTGCGAAGAACGCGCT
>CAYHRR010000261.1:0-6294 GCA_964358875.1 uncultured Planctomycetaceae bacterium
CGTTGAAGCGCATGAAGTCGATCGTCTCGCAGGCGGCGTCGATCTCGGCTTGGTGCACGGTCTTCGATTGGCCGAGCATGGTCGCGGCGTTGATGCGGTCGCGCCAAGTCGTTGTCAGCAACTCACCGACGCGCAGGAAGATCGCAGCGCGCTCTTCCCAGGGCATGCGTTCCCACTCGCGTTTGGCCTGCGCCGCCGCCTCGATCGCCTGCGCGACGTGCGTCGAGTCGGCGCGGTGGATCTTGGCGAGCACGTGGCGATGGTCGTGCGGCATCGAGGTGCTCTCGACGTCGCCGCTGCGCACCTCGCGCCCGCCGATGACCAGCGGGATCTCGATCTCGCTCGACGAAAGCTGGGCGAGCACCGTTTTCAGGCTCGTTTTCTCGGCGCTACCGGGTGCGTAGCTCTTGACCGGCTCGTTGATGGGCGTCGGGGTGCGGAAGGAACCGTGGGTCATCGCGCGCTTCTCCAGGTAGGGCGGGCCGCGCAGGTTAACGAGCGTTGCGTGCGCTTGTCGAAGGTGCGCGCGGCGCGCCGTGTGCGGCGATCGAGCGTTCGAAGTGCATCGCGGTCGTGAAAAGAACGCGTGCGCGCTTCCATCCGGGCCCGCTCGCTCTCCATCATGTCGCACCCCAATACGTCGCGCGCACCGCGCGACCCCACACAGGAGCTCCTTTGCCATGTCGTCTCACGTACTTCGCGTCGCCGCCGTCGCGCTCGCCCTGCCGCTCGCGCTGTCCTCGTGTGTGTTCGCCGTCGGTCGGGAAGGCCACAAGCTCGACGCGAGCCCGGCGGCGGTAGCAGTTCCGGCCGAGGACGCTGCGCCGGACGCCGCCAAAGCAGCGGACCCCAAGGCGGCCGAGACCAAGGAACTTGCCAAGGCACGCAAGGCCGCGAAGCGCGCGCACGAACTCGACATGGCGCGGCGCGAGTTGGAGGTCGAAGAGCTCGACGCGCAATCGAAGCTGCGCTCGGCCGATGTTGCGCTCGAGCACGCTCGGCGCGAGTTGCACGAGGCGCAACTAGAGCGCGAGCACTTCGCGAAGCACATCGCGCCGCTCAAACTCGCCGAGGCCAGCCTCGACTTCGATCGTGCGACGCACCGCAAGGTCGAGAGCGAACAAGAGCTGCACGAGATGGAGGAGACCTACGCGAAGGATCAGTTCGCGAAGACCACCAAGGAGCTCGTGTTGATGCGCCACCGCAAGGACGTCGAGTTCGCGACGCGCAGCCTCGACATCGCCGCGCAGGAGCGCGCCGATCTCGAGCAGGTCGAGCTGCCGCGCGAGGTGCGCGAGCGCGACGAGAAGGTGCGCGCCGCCGAAGACGAAGTGCGCAAGAGCGAGGTCGAGAAGCACAAGGCGGAGTTGGAGAACGCGATCTCACTCGCCAAGGCGCGCTTTTCGATCCACGAGCTCGAACAACCGGAGCTCGAAAAGGAAGGTGACGAGTGATGCTCGTCCTTGCGCTGGCGCTGCAGGCGCCGGTGCTTCAAAAGCCCGAGGCCAAGCAAGAAGCCGAGATCCGGCCGGTCGTCGACGTGCCCGAAACGATGACCGCCGAACAGGCGCGCGTTTCGCTCGAGCGTTCGCTGAAGTTCATCGCGACCAGCCAGAACCCCGACGGTTCGTGGTGCGGCAGCGGTCCCGACAGCGTCAAGGAACTCGGCTTTTCGCCGGAGACCTACTACACGTGGCAACTCGGCGGGTGCGAATTGGCGCTGCTCGCCTTGTTGCAGTGCGAGTCGACGCCGGAACGCGACGCGGCGCTCGACAAGGGCTTCGATTGGTTCTGCTCGACGCCGATGCCGGGCCGCGGTAGTGATTGGGACGCCGACTGGATGTGGCCGTCGCTGTACGGCGTCGTCGTCAGCACCGCGGCGCTCGAGCATCCGCGTTTCGCCGCGGGCGAACGCCGCGCGAAGATCGCTGCGCGCGGGCGCGAGTTCATGGCCGTGCTCGAGGCCAACCAAGTGCCCGATGGTGGTTGGGGCTACTACGACGATCCGCCTTTCACACAACGTCCGAAGTGGGCGACGAGCTTCGCCACGGCGACGGTCGTACCGGCTTTGATCGGCGCGGAGAAACACGGTTGGATCACGGACCCCAAGACGCGCGAGCGCGCCGTCGATTACGTGAAGAACTGCGCGCTGCCCAACGGCGCCTACGAGTACGACCTCAACCCGATCCCGCGCCTGCACGGCGGCGAGCACATCAACAATGTGAAGGGCTCGCTCGGCCGCATCCAAGCCTGCAATTGGGCCTTGCGCCGCAGCGGCGTGCCGTGGGTCACCGACGACAAGATCCGTGAGGGCTTGGGCTTTTTCATGGAGCACCACCGCTTCCTCGACGTCGCGCGCATGCGGCCGGTGCCGCACGAGGCTTACTACGCCAACGCGGGCTACTTCTATTTCTTCGGTCACTACTACTGCGCGCTCGCCATCGATGAACTCCCGGCTGCGGAGCGCGAGGCGTGGCACGCGAAGTTGCGTCCGCACATCGTCAAGTGTCAGTACGACGACGGCTCCACCGGGGACTTCTTGCACTCCCGCTACGATGTGCTCGCGTCGACCGCCTTCGCGGCGATGGCTCTCGATCGCGGCGTGCGCCCGCGTAAGTGAAAGCGATGACGATCCCTCAATTCGTGTTCGCGTTGCTCGAGCCGCGTCTGACGGCCGAGGGGCGCGAGTGGTTTTCCGCCGCACAGACCGAGATCGTGCGCGGAGTCGACGCGGAGCGTTTCTGCGTGCTGTTTTCGAAGGCCAGTCGGCACGTCGCCCGGCGTGCGCTGACTCCGAGCGCGGAAGAAGCGCGGCGTGCCGCTGCACTCGTTCCGGGCTTGAACCTCGAGCGCTGGACGATGCTCGACACGCTGCGCGCAGCGTTGGTGTTGTCGCGCGCCGATTTGCCGACGGCGTCGGGCGCCGCGGCCGTCGAGGAGCTGTTCCGCTACGCGGATATGGGCGAATTGTGCGCCGGCTACAAGCTGCTCGCGCTGCTGCCCGACGGGAAGCGTTTCGCGTGGCGCGCCGGCGAGGGAGCGCGTTCGAGTATGCGCGCCGCCTACGAGGCGGCCTGTTGCGACACGCCGTTTCCAGCGACGCACTTCGACGTGGTGGCGTGGCACAACGCGCTGATCAAAGCGTTGTTCATCGAAGCGCCGTTGTGGCGCGTGTGGGGCATCGACGCGCGGCTCGATGCGGACTTGGCGCGCACGGCACTCGACCTCACCGACGAGCGCCGCAGCGCCGCCCGACCGATCCATCCCGACACATGGATGTGTTTGGGCGCGCACGGCGGTGAGCGCGCGCTGCGCTCGATCGAGATCGAGCTCGCCGGCGGCTCAGCGTTCGGCCGCGCGGCCGCGTCGCTGGCGCTCGCACGCGCCGGCAAACGCGAGCGCTTGCTCGAACTCGCGCCGCTCGAAAAAGACGCCTTCGTGCAACGCGCGATGCTCGAGGCCATCGCAGGCCGTCACGCCTCAACCGCTTGGGCCGCGTTCGATGCGACGCGCCAGGGAGCTCGCTGACATGCGTTTTTTCGATCCGCACATCCACATGATCAGCCGCACCACGGACGACTACGACGCGATGTCGAAGGCCGGCATCCGCGCGGTGGTCGAGCCCGCCTTTTGGATCGGTCAGCCGCGCACGACGCTCGGCTCGTTCGTCGATTACTTCGCGCACATCCTCGGCTGGGAACGCTTTCGCGCGTCGCAGTTCGGCATCGCGCATTACTGCGCGATAGGCCTGAATTCGAAGGAGGCCAACAACACCGGTCTCGCCAAGGACGTGCTGGCGATCCTCGAACGCTTCGTGGTGAAGGAAGGCGTCGTCGCGGTCGGCGAGATCGGCTACGACGAGATTTCGAAGGCCGAGGAATACGCCTACATCGAGCAGCTCAAGCTCGCAGTGCTGCACGACATGGTCGTGATGGTGCACTCGCCGCACCGCGACAAGAAGGGCGGCATCCGTCGTTCGCTGGCCGTCGCCAAGGAGTGCGGTCAGCCGATGACGAAGCTCGTGATCGATCACAACAACGAGGAAACGGTGCAGGACGTGCTCGACGCCGGAGCGTGGGCCGCGTTCACGATCTACCCGAGCACCAAGATGGGCAGCGAGCGCATGGTCGAGATCGTGCGCAAGTACGGCGCCGAACGGATCATCGTCGACAGCTCCGCCGACTGGGGCATTTCCGATCCGCTGTCGGTGCCGAAGACGGCGGCGCTGATGCTGCAGCGCGGCATCGATCCCGAAGTCGTCGAGCGCGTGACCTGGCAGAACGCGCTCGATGCCTATGCGCAGTCGGGCCAGATGGACGTCGAGGCGTTGCTCGCTTCGCCGGTGATCGATCAACGCGCGCAGTTCGCGGACAGCTCCGTGCTGCGCGGTCAAGCGCCGCGCATCGACGAGACGCGCGCGCCGAAGTGAAGCGCGTCAGCGCGCGGCGAGCAGGCGTCGCGCGTTGCCGGCGAACACGAGCTCGCGCTCGGCGGTGCTCGCGCCGAGGCTCACGAGGATCTCGCGCTGCTCGTGCAGGCGATCGTCGCGCCAGCCGCGCGGGAAGGTGTTCGAGTCGGTGCCGAAGAGCACGCGTTGCGCGCCGAAGACTCCCAGCGTGCGCTCGAACACGTCGCGCAGCGTGAGTGTGGCAGGCTGCGTCGCGATCCAACTGTTCGACGACGACGTGTCGACGAAGACGTTCGAACATTGCGCGCCGGCGAGCAGCGTCTCGCGAAAAAAACCTGCTCCGAAGTGCGGAATCACGAAGCGTGCATCGGGATTGGCGTTCGCCACGGGAATCAGATCGAGCGGATTGGCGCGGCGCGGATCGGCGCTGCGCGGCAGGCCGAGCAGGTCACGCAGCTTCACGACGAGCAATCCGCAGTGCACGTAGGCGATCGCGCGCTCGGCGTTGAGCACGGCGAGCAGCGGCGCACAGCGCGCATCGTCGATCGAATAGCCGTGCAAGGCCGGGAACAGCAACACGCCGCGGAAGCCCTTCGTCGCGAGCAGTCCGCGCACGCGCTCCGCGACGCCTTCGACAAGCGGATTGACCACAGCAAACGGCGTGATTTTTCCGCGCGCCAACACAGCGGCTTCGGCCAGCGCTGCGATTTCCTCGGGCACACTCGCGAACGCGCAGGCGTGCTCGACCTGGTGACGTTCGAACTCGGCGCTCCAACGCGCGACGTGCGCAGCGAGGTCCGGCGTCGGCAGTTCGAAGCCCGCCTTGGCCGACGCGCGCGCGAGTTTCTCCTCGACGCTGCCCGGCTGCGGCGACTGCGCCGCGAGCGCGTCGAAAAACGGACGCGCGAACAAATGCAGATGGAAGTCGATCACGCTCACGGGTCAGGGTTCTTTCAGGCTGCGCACGCAACCGTGCAAACGCTTGGCGAGTCCGAGCACATGGAACGGCGTGCCGCGCGTTCCATACAGATCGATGCCGCCCTTGACCGGGTCGCGCGAGGCGACTTGGCACAAGACGCGCTCGGGTCGCATCGGATAGGGCGCCGCGGTCGCCTTGCCGAGCGTGAAACCGCGCGCGTCGAGCCAGCGCAGCAACTGCTCGGCCGTCGCTCCGCGCAACGCGTAGGGCCACAGCTCCAACAACAGTCCGAGTTGCGGACTCGCGTCGAGCACACGTTGCATGCCCTGCAGCGCGAGCCACTCGGAGCCCTGCGTGTCGATCTTGACGAAGCGCACCGGCCCCTCGACGAGTTCGTCGACCGGGGCGATCTCGATCTCGATCTCGCGGCCCGAGCCCATGTCGTTCGGCCGCGCGTTGCCCGCGTCGAGCACGCGGTTGTCGCCGAAGTTCGAACTCGCGAGCGCGATGCGCGCCGTGCCGCGCACTAGGCCGGCGGCGACACGGTGCAGCGTGAAGCTCCCGCGGCCGCGCTCCGCCGCGCGCGCGAGGTTGCGCTCGCACACAGCGGCGATCTCGGGCACCGGTTCGAAGGCGTGCACTTCGCAACCGGCGAGCAGCGCGTGAACTCCGAACCAGCCGACGTTCGCGCCGAGGTCGAGCACGCGCGCGCCGGGCGCGAGATGGGCTTGAAACAAGGCCGTTTCGTGGTCGGCCCACGAACCTTGCGCGATCGCGGGTCCGATGATCGCGTCGCCGGCGAGCACCTCGAAGTCGAGGTCGATCGCAGGCACGCGCACGAGCTTCGTCGCAGCACTCACGCGCGGAATGTAACAGCGGGCGGACGCGGCCCGAAGGTCGCATCCGCCCGCTCGTGCAAAGCGTGTTCGAGCGCGCTTACTGGTACGAGGCGCCGCCGCCGGTCACG
>CAYHRR010000262.1:0-6265 GCA_964358875.1 uncultured Planctomycetaceae bacterium
CTTGCGCCCAAGCGCGCGCGGAGTCGCCCGCGGCAGCGGCAATCGCCTTTGCTCGTCGATGTGCCGTGGCGTGGCAAGTGCCTTTGGGTTTCGGTGGGAGTTGGCAGCGCGGCGACCGTGTTGACTCAGCACGCGCTTTGTTGCGCGTTGAGCAGCTGGCGGTGGCGATAGTGATCGCGATGGGCGATAGCGATCGCGATGGGCGATAGCGATAGGGAAGTCAGCGAGCTCGCCGCACAGAGCGCGGCGGACTCGTGACGCGCCTCGGCCCAAAGCGGCCGCGGCGCGCCACGAGTTTTGGAAGAAGGGGAGCGGGCGTTGTCGGCGCAATTGCGTGGCGCGAGTTCCTTGAACTGTGGCTTTTCGCGCTACATGGGCTGGGAAGTGGCGTTGGGCGTGCACTTCGAGGGGATTCGCCGGCGCGGGCTCGAACCGATCGTCGGCGCGTACTTCGAGCAATGGCGCCGGACTCGGACGCGCTGACCGGCGGCGTCGCTAGCGCGCGTCGAAGGCGACGACTGAGCGCGCCTCGAGGCTTGCTCGCTCCGCTTCGATCAGGCGCGTGTGCGCTAACGCGTCGGCCATCGTCGCGTCGAGCTTGCGCGAGCCGCTCGCGATCGCTGCGAGCAAGTGCCGCACTTCGCCGTCGTAGCCGTTGAACGCTTCGAGCGCGATCGGTGCGGAGCTCCCGCCCTGCACGAGCACCAACTCGTTCGCGCGCCCGAACTCGTAGTCCGCCGTTGCGCGTTCGAACACGACGGTGAAGCTCATCTTGAAGCTCCAACCCGCGCCGTGGTCCCAGCCGCCCTCGGCGACGACGTGCTGCGGCCCGTGCGGATAGTGGTAGAGCGTCGTCACATGGTCGAGCGAGCCCGTGCTCGCCACCGCGCTCGGATCGCCGAAGCAAAAGCGCACGAAGTCGACGTCGTGCACGTGCAGATCGAACAACGCACCGCCGCTCTTCGCGTAGTCCTCGTAGAAGCCCGCGCCCCAGCCCGGGCGGTTGCCGAGGCGGCGGAAGACGGCGCTGCGCACGCGGCCGAATTCGCCCGAGCGGATGGCGTTCCTCAGCCAGGCCCACGCCGGCCAGAAGCGGATGCACATCGCCGGCATGCACAGGCCCTTCGACTTCGCGGCGGCGTCGAACAAGCGTTGCGCGCTTGCGCTGTCGAGCGCGACGGGCTTCTCGAGCAGCACGTGCTTGCCCGCCGCGAGCGCGGCCAGCGCGAGGTCGACGTGCGAGGTCGTGTGCGTGCAGATGCTGACGAGCTCGACCGTCGGATCCGCGAAGAGCTGCTCCGGCCGCTCGTAGCCCTTGACCTCGTCCGGATCGAACAAGCGCTCGCTCTGTGCGCCGGTAGCGATGTTGCCGCCTTCGGCGACAACGCCGCGCCTGCGCTGCGGATCCTGGTCGCACACGGCGACGAGCTTGTTGGCGAGACCCGCGGCATGCGCTCCGCGAAACGCTGCAACGTGCGTGCGCCCCATGAAGCCGAGCCCGACGACGCCGACACCGATCTCGCGCTTCACGTTCATCGCTTTGCCTCCAAACGGTCTGCGCCGCGTTGTTCGATCGCTCCGCCGTTGTTCAACGTCTCGCTCCGATGCTCGTGTGCCGCGCGACGAGCGCGTGCGCCTTGGCGATGTCGCCGAGGCGATCGTCACCCGCCTCGCGTTCGATCATCAGATCGACGTCGAGCCGCGCCGCGTCGAGCACGGCGAAGAACTTTTTCCAATCGACGTCGCCGGTGCCGACGGTCACTTCGGAACCCCAAGTGCCCGACTGCGCTGTTCGGCGCGCGTCCTTGACGTGTACTTGGCGCACGCGCGGGGCGAGCTTCTTCAGCGCGTCGACCGGCTCGCCCATGCCGTAGAGGAGCATGTTCGCCGGATCGAAGTTCACGCCGGCGCTCGGCCGCGCGAGATCGTCGAGCACGGCGACGAGCGTGTCCGCGCTCTCTTGGCCGGTCTCGAAGGCGACGCGCACGCCGTGTTCCTCGAAGACGTCGACGATCGCGCGCAAGCGCTCGAGCAACGTCGCGCGCTCGGGATCCGCGGGGTCGTGCGGCAAAAAGCCCGCGTGAAAACTGACCAGCGGCAGCTTCAATCGTCCCGCGAGCAACGCATCGGCTCGCGCGATCGCGAGGTTGCGCCGCCAATGCTGCGTCGGTCGCACTCCGCCGGTGACGCGGATCGTTTCCAGCGTCGAGTAGTCCTCGCAGTGCATGCTCATCATCCCCGAGCGGATCTCGACTCCGACGTCGAGCAACACCGCGCGCGTCTCGTCGATTTGCCAAGCGCTGTCGCGCAACGGTTCGAGCGCGAGTTGGCACGCATCGACTCGGAGCGCCTTCAACTTGGCGGCGAGGTCGTGCGGCGAGGTCGGTTGCAGCGACCACGAGCAAACACCGAGTCGGCGCAGGTGCGGCATGGGCGCGCCATCGTTCCGGCGGCGGTCGCCCGGGCAAGACCAATTCCCAAGCTCCATGGCCGGCGGACCCTCTTGACAGCCCCGCGAGGCCGCCTACCGTTCCAGTTGGTCAGCCAACCAACAGCGATGAACCCGCCCTCCGACACGCGCGACAAGTTGATCGCAGCCGCGATGGAGCTGTTCGTTTTCCAGGGCTACCGCAACACCGGTCTCGCTCAGATCGCGCGCCAAGCCGGCGTCTTGCCGGGCTCGCTCTACTACTTCTTCCCGACCAAGGAAGACCTGCTCCACGCCACGCTCAACGAGCGCAAGAAGCTGCTTCACCCTGAGGTCCTGCAACCGATTTGGGAGCGCTACGACGATCCGATCGAGCGCGTCTTCGGTCTGCTCGGCGGCTACCGGCAGATGCTCGAGATGACGGAGTTCCGCCACGGTTGTCCGATCGGAAACCTCGTCCTCGAAGTGGCCGAGACGCATCCGCACGCGCGCGCGCTGCTGACGCAGAACTTCGAAGGTTGGCTCGACGCCGTCGAGGCGTGCTTCGGCGCCGCAACGCCGCGCTTGCCGGCGGGCACGGACGCGCGCCGCCTCGCCGTGTTCGTGCTGATCACCATGGAAGGCGCGGTGATGCTCGCGCGCAGCTACCGGAACTTCGAGGCCTACGACGCGGCCGTCGTGCAGCTTCGAGACTACGTCGAGCGCCTGCTCGCCGAAGGCACCTTGAAATCCCAGTCGACGAGTCGCACCGCATGAAGATCGCGAAGACCCAAACGACCGAGTTCAACGACGCCAATTGCCAAGCCAAGACCGGCAAGACGCTGCAGCAGTGGCACGTCGAGTTGGACAAGCTCGGCGGACTCGATGCAGGACGGCGCGAGCTCGTCAGCCACGTGTACGAAACGGCCGGCAAGGACGCGTGGTGGTCGACCTCGATCGTCGTCGAGTACGAGCGCGCCAAGGGGCAGAAGGAAAAGGACGGGCGGCCGACCGGCTACGCGATTTGTTCGACGAAGACGATCACGGCGACGCTCGACGTGGTTTTCGCCGCCTTCGCCGATGCGCAGCAGCTCGACCGTTGGCTCGGCGCGAAGACGAAGCTCGATTTCGTCGACGGCGGCACGTTTTCGAACGCCGACGGCGACAAGGGCAGCTTCAAGAAGATCCGCGCGAACAAGGACATCAAGTTCTCGTGGGAGCGCGCGGACCTCGCGCCGGGAACGGCGGTCGAAGTGCTGTTCGCCGACAAGGGCAAGGGCAAGAGCGGCATCACGCTCAACCATTCGCGCATCCAGTCGCGCGCCGAGGCAGATCGCTTGCGCGAAGGCTGGAGCGCGGCGCTCGAAGCCCTGAAAACGCTGCTGGAAAAGGGCGCATGAGCTCGGCCGCCTCCGCTGTCTTGTTGTGCGCGTTTCAAGTCGACGTCGCGCACGAGCTGTACCGCGCGCAACTCTTCGCCGCCGAGTCCGCGATACGGCTCGACGAGCACGCGGTGGCGCGCGCTTGGCTCGACGAAGTCGACGCGACGCGGCGCGGCTTCGAGTGGCGCGTGCACGATGCCTCGCTCGATCAAGCGCTCGCGAGCTGGAAGTTGGCGGCCGGTCACGTCAACGCGCTCGCGCTGAGTCCGGACGGGAACCTGCTCGCGTGCGGCACCGACATGGGCGTGCTCGAACTGCGCGACGCGCGCAGCGGAGACGTCAAGGCCTCGATCGCCGCGCACACACAAGCTGTCACAGACGTGCATTTCGACGCGCGCGGCGAGCGTGTCGTCACGACGTCCTACGACCGCACCGCAAAGGTCTTCGATGTCGCGACCGCGGCGCAACTCGTCGAGTTCAAGGGCCACGCGTACCCGATCGGCGGCGCGGTCTTTTCGCCGGACGGGAGCATCCTTGCGTCGTGCGCTTACGAGCGACCGCCGGGAACGGTCGTCGGCACCGTGCGCGTGTGGAATGCTGCGGACGGAAGCGTCGTGCGCACGCTCGAAGGAGGCCGCAAGCCGCTGGTCGACATCGCTTTTTCGCCGGACGGCAAGCGCGTTGCCGCAGCGTCGTGGGATTTCTGCCTGTTCGTGTGGAGCATCGACGGCGGCGAGCCCGTCGAACTCGCGGTGCCCGACGAGGGCATTTACAACGCGGTCGACGGCGTGGCGTGGAGCCCCGACGGCGCGCGGATCGCTTGCGCATCGAAGGACAAGACGGCGCGCATCTGGGACGTGACGAGCGGCGCGCTGATCGCGACCTTGCGTGGTCATACCGACGCCGTTTCCAAGCTCGCCTTTGCGCCCGACGGCGCAACACTCGCCACGGCTTCCGCAGACGGATCCGTGCGCCTCTGGACCGTCGCCGACAGTTCGACGCGCGCGGTGTTGCGCGGTCACGGCGACGACGTGATCGAGCTCGCGTTCTCGCCGGACGGCGCGCAGCTCACTTCATGCTCGAGCGACGGCACGCTGCGAATTTGGGACGCGCGCACAGGCTTGTACGGCGGCGCGCGCGTCGAGACTTCCGCTGCGCCGTACGTCGCGAGCTATGGCCCGTTCGAAGCGTTGATCGCAACGGCGAGCTTCGACGGTCGCATCCAACTGTGGGACGCAGCGACGCTCGAACCGCTCGCGTCGTGGGCTGCGCATCCCGAGAACAAGTCGTGCCACGCGCTCGGTTGGAGCGCGGACGGGCGGCGACTGGTGTCGGGCAGTTGGGAGCCGGTCGTGCGCGTGTGGGACGCGTTCACGCGAACAGAGCTCGCGCATTTCGAGCAAGCCGACGGCACGAACGACCTCGCGGTTTCGCCGGACGGCAAGCGCGCGGCAGCGTGCAGCGGCAAGAGCGTGCAGGTGTACGACCTCGTGAAACTCGAACGCGCCTTCGTGTTCACGGGCCACACCTCGACCGCGCTCGGAATCAACTTCAGCGCCGATTCGCGGTGGTGTGCGTCGACGGGTCGCGACGGCAAGGCCTTGGTGTGGGACGCCGCGACCGGCGCGCTGCGCTGCGAAATCGCCATGCCGACTCCGGACGTCTCGGAAGCGCAGTTCACGGCCGACGGCGCGCAGCTCGTCATCGCCGGCCGCGACGGAACGCTCGTCTTGCACGACGCCGCGAGCGGCGCGCGCGTGCGTGAACTCGCGCACCACAGCCACGGCATCGATCACATCGACATCTCGCCCGACGGTTCGCGCGTCGCGTTCGCTGCGGACGTCGTCGCTTTCGTCGACATGGCCTCGGGCGGAATCGTCGGCCAACTCAGGCCGCACCGCGAGCATCCGTACAACCTCGACTTCGATGCGCACGGCGCGCGCTTGATCAGTTGTTCGACGGACCGCTCGGTCGTCGTTTCCGACGTGCGTCCCTTGCGCGAGCAGTTGCAGTCGCGCGCGGAGGCGCTCGCCTTGCGCGCACGCATCGAACCCGAATTGCGCGCGCGCCTAGCAGGCGGAGCAAGCGTCGCGGCGCTCGCCGACGAAATGTGCTCAGCCACTTGCGTGTTGCCGTCGGACGAACGCGCGGCCTGGATAGCGCTGCTAGCGACCTCGTCGGCGCATTGAACCGACTCTCGCTCAAGACTCGTACTCGCGTCGGTCGAACAGCGCGGTCACCCGCGATGAGCGACATCCAACGCAAGCTGATCCGCGACACCGGCGAGCGCGTGGTCATCCGCAACAACCACCAGCTCGGCGCGGTGTTCTTCGCGCTCGCTGCGATCCCGTTGTTCGTGCCGTTCCGCGCGACGACGCCCTACGGCATCGTGCTCACATCGCTCGGCGCGTGCGCGTTCGTCGCGCTCGGAACCGGCCTGTTCTTGTGGCGCAACTCGATCGAGCTCGACCTCGCG
>CAYHRR010000263.1:0-6257 GCA_964358875.1 uncultured Planctomycetaceae bacterium
CTGCGCAAAACGCACCTGCGAGCAAAGCGCCGGCCGCGCGTCGACGCCACGCGCTCACCAACGCGCAGGCGGCCGCGAGTTCCAACGCCGGCCCGAAGTAGTAGCCCGTCGTCAACAGGAAGTGCGCCGGATTGCCGTTGCCCTTGCTCTCCAGGAACTTGCGCCACACTGCGACGCCCCAAGTTCCGCCGGCGAGTACGACCAAGCCCGCGAACACGAGCACGAGTCGAGTCGGTGGACGCCAAGCGTGCTGCGCACTCAACCGCCCGAGCAACCACGGCGTCGCGAACAAGAACGGCACCAGCACCGCAGCGCTCGGATGCGCCGTGCCTGCGAGCGCTGCGACAACCAAACCGGCGACGTAGGTGCGCGTCGAGCCACGCAGGGTCCCGCGCAGCACCAGCCCCGCTCCGACGAGCGAAAGCGCTTGCGCCATCGTGTAGAAGCGCGCGCACTGCGACCAATACATGTGCCACGACGACAGCCCGACGAGTAGCGCGGCGATCCACGCACGCCGCCGGCCGAACAGCGGTTCGAAGCACCACGCCGTCAGGAACAGGCTGACGATTCCGAACAGCGCAGGAACGATGCGCAGCAACGCTTCGCTCGGTGCGCTGCCGCCGAAGTCGAGCGCGCGGGCGATCAGCCAATAGCCGAGCGGATTGTCCTTGAGCTGACCCAAGTCGAGGGCTCGCGCGTCGTGCAGCGAGAACGCCTCGTCGACCCACAGCCCCCAGCGTCCCAGTTGCACGAAGCGCAACGCGGCGAGTGCGACGACGCTCGCCACGATCCAACCGACGCGCTCGCCCGCCGCGCCGGGGCCTGCAGGCGAGTTCTCGTTCGACAGGGAATGCGGCGCCTCCACTTCAGGAGCCTTTCAAAGCGCGCCGACGAAGGCAACACTCCCTGCGCCCCGCTCGAACCCACGGGCCCTCAACGCATGCGCATCCAACAACTGTTTTCCAGCTTCGCGCTCACCGTGCTCACCGCTGCGTGCGTCGAGTTGCGCCGCACACCGGGCGTGATGTTCGCCACCCAGCCTCCCGGCGCGCGCGTCGTCGTCGACGGGGCCGACTCCGGCTACGTCACGCCGTGCCATGTCGATCTCGAGCGCGCCGCCCACGAGGTCGATCTCGTGCTCGACGGCTACAACGCCGCCAGCGTGCACATCGACAAGGGCGGCGACACCTGGCTCGTGCTGTGGGACGAGGCGTGGATCAACGAGCAGACTTGGCGCTTCCCGTTGTTCCTCAACGCGCGCGACGGCTTGGCTCCGATCAAGATCGAGCGCACGGAGTCGCCGGCGCGCGTGTACGTGCAATTGGCCTTGATCGAAGGCCGCGACAAGCCGCGCCGCGGCGCCGGCGGTCGCTGACGTGAGCGCGCTGCGCCCGAGCATCCTGCTCGATCGCGACGGCACCCTGCACCGCGAGTTGACGCATGCGCCGCGCGGCTTCGACGCGCTCGAGTTGTTCGCGGGCGTACCGGAGCGTCTTGCGGCGCTCGTTCAGCGCGGCTTTGCGCTCGTCGTCATCACCAACCAAAGCGCCGTCGCGCGCGGCGCGCTCGAGTTCGGCGAGTTGCAGCGTGTGCACGCAGAACTTGCGCGCACCTTCGCCGCCGCCGGTGCTCCGCTCGCCGCGCTGTACGTCTGTCCGCACCATCCGAGCGAAGGCGCGCCGCCCTATCGCCGCGAATGCGCATGCCGCAAGCCGAAGTCGGGCATGCTGCGACGTGCAGCGCACGAGTTGGAGCTCGATCTCGCGCGCTCGTGGATGATCGGCGACGCGTTGCGCGACATGCAGGCCGGCCTCGCTGTCGGCACACGCGCCGTGCTCGTCGAAACAGGCAAGGGCGCGCAGGAGAAGCTGCGCCTCGGTGCACTCGCGGAGCGTGTCGTCGTCGTGCCGGACATCACGGCTGCGATCGAGCACGTGCTCGCGCACTCTCAGGGCAAGTAGCGCGACGCTTCGCCCGACAAGTACGTCGTCAGTTTCAGCGGCAACTTGGCCCACGTGTCGCGCAGCACCTTGGTCTTCGGATTCGAAGGCGTCAGCGACGGAAGTTCCCTGTCACGCACGAGCGCGACGCGGTACTGCAAGTCGACCGGCGTGAACCCCTGGTGCTCCTTGAAGCCGAAGGCGCCGGAGTCCTTGCGACTGCGACCGAAATCGAAACGCTTGAAGCCGCGTTCGACGCTCCACTCCTGCAGCGCCATGTACATGAAATTGCTCGCGCTCCACTGGCGGTCCGCGCCTTCGGCCGTGCCCGAGTAGTACGCGTTGACTTCGTCGCGCCACAAAAACGACATCACCGCAGCGACGGGCTGGCTGTCTTTGTGCACGACGTGGACGCGCACGTCCTCGCCGAACTGCTTGCGCAAGCCCCAGAAAAACGCGAAGGGCAATCCGGGCGAGCCGAGTTGACGCTTGTTCTCGTGGAACAAGCGGAACAGGTCGTCGAGGTACCAGATGCCTTCGCTCAGCGTGAGGCCGTGCTTGTCGCGTGCTTTGCGCGCCTCGGCCCGCGCCTTCTTGGGCATGCCCGCGAGCACGCCTTCGACCTTGTCGGGGAGCACTTTGACGAAGGTCGCGTACAGCTCGTTCTTGACCAGCTCGAGGCCGGGATCCTCGACGCAGCGCAATTCGAGCCGACCAGCGCGCGAACGCTCGGCCTGTTGCAGCGCAGCGCGGATCAAGGCGTGCTCGATCGCGGGTTCGACTCCGATCGCGCCGCCGTACACGGCATAGGGCATTGAGATCAGCGCGCCGTGCGTGACGAGCTTCGGCGCGCGCATCAGCGGCAGCACGCCGACGATCGCGCCGTCGCGCCGCGCGATCCAATCGGCGGGCTCGTGCCCCATCACGCTCTCGACGACCTTGCGCCAGCCCGAGAGGTGGAAGAAGGTTCCACGCGGCTGCGCGCGCACGAACAGGTCGCGTTCCAGGTCATCGGCCGGAGTTCCCGGGCGAATCTCGAGGGCGGCGGTTTCCATCGTGGGCGAGGGCAAGAGCGGTTCGAGCAAGGCGCTAGACGCGAGGTTCATCGTCCCCATCGTCGTCCCATTGGCGCTCGATCCTGTACTCGCGCAGGTTGCGTGCGTGCGTATAGATGATGATTTCGCCGACCAGACCGAAGCCGACCACCTGCACGCCGAGGACGAACATCATCGTCGCCAGCACGAACACCGGCCGGCCGTAGAGTCCTTTGTCCCAGAACAGCCGCTGCGCGATCATGATCGTGAGCGCGAGCCCGCTCGGCAGCATCAGCGCGAGTCCCACCGACCCGAAGAAGCGCAGCGGCTTGAGCGTGAAGCGCGTGAGGAACACCACCCCGACGACGTCGAGGAAGCGCCGCACGTACACGCCCAGGCCGAAGAAACCAGCCTTGCCCCACTCCTTCAAGTGGCGCACCTGCACCTCGACGACGCGGAAGCCCTGGCGCTGCGCGATCAACGGCAAGAAGCGGTACATGTCGCCGTAAACCGAGACGTCGAGCAGCACCTGGCGTTTGAAGGCGCGCAGGTAGCAGTTGAGGTCGTGGAACTTGCCGCCGTTGATGCGCCGCATCAACCAATTGAACGTCGCCGACTGAAGTTGGTTGAGCCACGGATCGACGCGCGGCTTGCGCCACGGGATCGCCATGTCCGCGCCTTCCTCGATCGCGACGAGCAAGCGTCCGATCTCGATCGGATCGATCTGCACGTACTGCGGCGAGGTGACCAGGACGCGCCCGCGCGCGATTTCCGCGCCCGCCGACAAGCACACCGACTCGCCGAAGTATTTCTCGAACGTCACGGTTTGCAGGCGCGCGCCGAATTGCTCGCGTAGCACTTGCGCCTTGTCCCAGGCCGCGCCGCGCACGCCGTCGAACACCAGCACGCACTCCCAGGTTTTGCCCAAGGCGTCGAGCGCGCGGCCGAGTCCGTTGACCACTTGATCGACCTCCGCGTCCGCGGATTCGATGGGCACGACGATCGTCACGTCAAGCGAGTCGCGCTCTTCGGGCGACGGCAAGGTGCTCGTCAACGGCGTCGGTGCTTGGGAGTTGTTCACGTGTCGGCCCCTTAGAACCGTCGGTTGATCAAGCGTGTCAGCACGGAGCGGCGGTTCATGCCGCTCGAGATGACCACGAGTTCCGCGAGCAGTCCGAGGAAGATGTAGTAGAGCGCGAGCGACAACAACAGGATCGCGGCGCACACCGGGATCTCGGGCCAGAACTCCAAGGGATCGAAACGCTCCCATTCCTCGCAGATGCCCGTGACCAAAACGAGCGCCGACAGCGCCACGAACGGCAAGGCGATCAATCCGAAGTAGTGCAGCGGCCGACGCGCGAACTGACTGATCAGCTTGATCACGAACAAGTCGAGGAACACGCGCACGGCGCGTTCGAGGCCGTACTTGCTGTACCCGAAGCGCCGCGCGCGGTGGTTGACGACGAGTTCGGCGACGCGCGCGCCGCTGCCCGACGACATCGCCGGCAGGAAGCGGTGCTGTTCGGCATAGATCGGCAGGTTTTTGACGAGCTTGGCGCGGAAGGCCTTGAGCGTGCAGCCCGTGTCGTGGATCGGCGTGCTCGTGACCCAGGCGATCAGTCGATTGGCGACGCGCGACGGCAGCTTGCGCAAGAACAGTCCGTCCTGGCGGCTCTTGCGCCAGCCCGCGACGATGTCGAAGCCCTCTGCGAGGCGCGCGACGAGCCGCGGGATGTCGGCGGGGTCGTTTTGGAGGTCGCCGTCCATCGTGACCACCGTGGCGCCGCGCGCGTGCTCGAAGCCCGCCGCGAGGGCTGCTGTCTGGCCGAAATTGCGCCGGAAGTGGAGCACTTTCACGCGTCGGTCGCGCTCGCGAAGAGCAAGCATCACCTTCAGGCTGGCGTCGCTCGAGTGGTCGTCGACCAGGATCAATTCCCAGGCGGCGTCGAAGTGCGCGAGGGCTGCGACGACCTCGCCGTACAGGACGGGCAGGCTGTCTTCCTCGTTGAAAACCGGGACGACGATCGAAAGCTCGGGGATCACGGAGAGGCTCGCGGGCCGGGGAAGCTACCGCACCCGCCGCGCGCTCCGGCAAGCATTTCGACGTGGGTCGCGGCGAGCTCAGCGCTTGTCGTTGCACGCATTGCCGCTAGGATTCGGCCGTCGAGGGGAATGTGGAGGGGATTCACGTTGCACGCCTCGGAGACGACGGTCTCGCGATCGTCATCGCTCCGGGAACCAGGCAAGCCGAGCTTCATGCCGTGCTGACGGCTCTCGCGTCGACACGCCACGGCGTCGAAGTCCGCGCGTGCGCCGACCTCTATGAATTGCCGCAGCGCGCACTCGGACGCGGCCGCTTGATCGTCGATGCCGAACACGTGTCGGGCGAGGACATCGGCTGGATCCGCCGGATCCTTGCGGGACGGCCCGGCTACGAACTGGTCGTCGTCGGAAACGATGCAGGAGCGCGGGCGGCGCGCGCGCTGCTCGGACTGGCGCGCGCACGCTGGCTCGCGCTGCCTCCCGACCTCGATCAGCTCATGGAACTTGTTTCCGGTACTGCCGCGAGCGCAGGCGTCGGCGCTAGCACCACGGTCGCGGCACCGATCGCGAGCGGCGCACTGGCGACTTTGGTGACACCGGCTGCACCGGCGGCACCGGGCCCGGTAGCGGCTTTCGGAATCGCGCGCGAGCAGGTCGCGTTGCTCGCCGACATCGCGCAACGCATGGAGCTCGCCTTCGCCGCGCTGCGCGAGAGCGGACGGCTCACCGACGCCGACCTCGAGAGCCCGTCGATCGAGATCCGCCGACTGCTGCGCTACACGCGCACACTGTCGTGCCTGCTCTCGCCGCCGCCGCGCGGCGACGAGCAATTCGACCTCGCCGGACTCGTCGAAGAGCAACTCGCCGCGTTGACGCTGCGGGGCCGCAAGGGTCCGCGTTTCCAGCCGCGCTCGGGCGAATCCGCGCGCTCGGTCGAGTTCCTGGTGCGCGCCGATCGCGCCGCGGTCGCGCTCGCCTTCGAGGCCTTGTTGCAACTCGCGCGACACTGCGCGACGGCCGGCGAAACGGTGCGCGTCGTCTACACGCCGCGCGGGACGAGCGAACTGCTGATCGCGATCGAATTCCCGGCCGGACCGCTCGCCGGACTGACCTCGGAAAAGTTGGCCGACGCCGCCGTGTTGCGCGAGCGCCTGCCGGAACTGGGACCCAACGATCTCGCGGCCTCGGCGGCGATCATCGCGAGCCAAGGCGGCGCGCTGCAGTTCGTCGGCAACGGCAA
>CAYHRR010000264.1:0-6236 GCA_964358875.1 uncultured Planctomycetaceae bacterium
CGGCGGCGAGCACGGTGAAGGCGCCGGCAGCGAAGCCGTGCCACTCGAACACGCCGTCGGCTGTCGTCGTGCATTCGCCGGACCAGCGCCCGCGCTCCGCCGCCGCGACGCCCGGGGTCGTGATCAGCATGCCCTCCGGCGTCGTGTAGATCAGCGTCGCATGTCCAACTTCGCCGGCGAGCACGCGCACGCCGCCGAGCGGATTCCCCGCGCCGTCGACGACGCGGCCGTGGAGGCGCGCGTCGGCCTGGAGCAACACAAACAGGAGGGCGGCGAGCATGGTGCGAAGAGTCTAGCGGTGACCTCGAAACGTGCGGCGTCGCGCGCGGGTTCGGTCTGCTCGCGAGAGTTCAGTGCAGCGCCGACGCGCGCGTCGAACGCAAGCGCTCGACGGCAAGCATCAGTTGCTAGCGCTCGACGCCGCGTCGACACCGCGGACGTTCGAACGAAGCCGCAGTTGGCCGCAGGCCGCGTCGCTTTCGATGCCGCGCGACCAGCGCACCGTTGCCACGAGTCCGCGCAAGCTCAAGGCGGCGTGGAAGCGCTCGACGGCGCCGGATTGAGGCCGGCCGAAATCGCTGTCGTCGACCGGATTGAACGGGATCAGGTTGATCGTGCAGCGCCGCCCGGCGAGCAAATCGCCTAGGCGCTCGGCGTGACCCTGCGTGTCGTTCTCGCCGGCGAGCAGCACGTACTCGTAGGTGACCTCGCGCCCGGTCTGCACGAACCAGTCGTCACCCGCGCCGACGATTTCGGCGATCGGCACGCCCTTCATCGCGGGCACGAGCACGTCGCGCTGCTCTTGATCGGGAGTGTGCAACGAAATGGCGAGCTGGAAGCGCGGCTTGGTCGGCGCAATGCGGCGCAACCGATCCGGAAAGCCGACGGTCGAGACGGTGACCTTGCGACTGCCGATGTGCATCTCGTCGTGGACGACGTCGAGAGCCGCGGCGAGGTTGGCGTAGTTGAGCAGCGGTTCGCCGATGCCCATGACGACGCTGCGCGAAACGAGGCCGAGGGCGCGTCCTCGCACGTATTGCTCGAGGATTTCGTGCATCTCGAGGTTGCGCACGAGCCCCAACTTGCCCGACGCGCAAAAGGGGCACGCGACAGGACAACCGACCTGCGTCGACACGCACAACGTCGCGCCCTTCGCGCTCGCCGCATCGCGCGGCGGAATGTGCACGGTCTCGACCGTCGCGTCGCGCTCGCCGGTGCGACCGAAGGACAGCAGCAACTTGGTCGTGCCGTCGGCGGCGCGGCGCGAGTCGACTTCGTTGCCCGACAAGATCGGCACCTCGGCGCTCAAGCGCTCGCGCAAGGCTGCGGGCAAGCTCGTCATCGCTGCATAGTCGACGATGCCGCGTTCGAGCACCGCCGCGCGCGCGATCTTGGCGTGAAACGCGCGGCCGCCGAATTCGACCGCGCGCTCGGTCAATTGCGCCGGAGTCAGCGCGAGCAAACTCGCGCGCGGTTCTGCGGAGGTGCTCATGCGCGGAACCTAGGCGCTCGCGTGCGCCACGAGCGCGACCCGCAGCTCTTCGCCGATTTCCATGGCCACGCGCCGCGCAGCCTGCAGATCCGCGGGATTCGCGCCGCCGACCGCGCGATGTCCGCCTCCGCCGTAGCGTTCCATGATCTCGCCGATGTGCATGCGGATCGGCGGCGGGTTCCAAGGGTTCTCGCCGCCCGACACGTGGTAGCCCGCGCGCGTCGGGATCACGCCGACCGAGTAGTGGATGTCGGGGTGGTGGTAGAAGGCCGCGAAACGCTCGCGCCGGATCGAGTTCGACGACGCGTCGTACACGAGCACCTTGTCGCGCTTCCACTCGACCGTCGGCGGGAATTGTTCGAGCGCCTTGTCGCGGTTGCGCGCGGCGCGCTGGAAGCACTTCTCGACGTCGGGGCGCTTCGCAACCTGCTCGAGATCTTGGCGCGTCATTGCCCCGACGAGTTCATCGAGCCAATCCGAAGTCGGAGCGACGGTCAACGCGCGCGCCAAGCGCAGCGCGGCTTCGTCGCCGAACACGGCCTGTTCGACGCTCTTGTAGCGCGCTGCGTCGATCACGTCCGACCAGCGCGCCATCTCGAGGAAGCGCTCCGACGGTGTGTAGTTCCAGTGCGTTTGCGCGTGGCGAAGGATCAACGGCGGACAGGAGGGCGAAGTCTCGTCCCACTGCCAACGCTCGCTCGGCGCATAGGCGCCGCGCAACTCGGGCGTGAGAAACGTCGTCGGGTGATGGTCGAACCAATACTCGGCGCGCGGATGGAAATGGAAGTCGACGATCGCGAAGCGCTCGTTGGAGCTGAATTCCGTCCAGTTGCTGCGCTGGTCGTAGTTGACGCTGCTCCAGGCCGGAGTTTCGCCGCGCTGTTCGGCGAGGATCGTGGCGAGCACCGCAGCGGACACCATGCCGTCGAAGTCGCGGTGGTAGTGAATGCGAAGCGTGCTGGGCGACATGGCGCGCAGAGAATACTCCACGCGCCGCTCGCCTGTCTCGCGCCGAAGTCGCTCGATACCATCCGCGCCGTGCCGCAAGTGAACACACACGACCACGCCGGTGCGACGAAAGCGGCGCGTTCGAAGCACTTCGCGTGGCTCGCGCCGCCGGCCTTGATCGCTCTGGGATGGTGCGCCTACGGCGCGGGATTCGATGGAGCGTTCCTGTTCGACGATCACGTCGACATCACCGGAAACGCGGCGCTTCGCTCGCTCGATTCGCCGCTGCGCGTCGTGCTGGACCAAGGACAGTCCGGCGTTTCGGGGCGCCCGCTCGTCGCGTTGTCCTACGCGCTCAATTGGGCCGCGAGCCCGCCGGACGCGCAGGGCGTCCTCGATCCGTGGGGCTGGCACGTGGTGAATCTCGCGCTTCACATCCTCGCGTCGCTGTTTCTCTTCGGCTGCGTGCGCCGCGCGCTGCGGCTGCCGCGCTTCGAGCCGCGCTTCGGCGCGAACGCGACGGCGCTCGCCTTCGCGACGGCGGCGCTGTGGGTCACGCATCCATTGACGACAGGCGCAGTGCAGTACCTCGGCCAACGTGTCGAGTCGGCGATGGGCATGTTCTTGCTCGCGAGCTTCTACTTCGCGTTGCGCGCGTTCGCGGCGCCGGGCTCGAAGACTTGGCCGCGGCTCGCCGTGTTCGCGTGCGCCTGCGGAACGGGTTGCAAGGAGGTGATCGCGGCGGCTCCGCTGCTCGTGTTGTTCTTCGACGCGCTCTTCGTTTCCGGCTCGCTCAAGGCGGCCTGGAGCGCGCGGCGCGGCATGTACTGCGGGTTGTTCGCGACGTGGCTCTTGATCGGCGCGTGGGTCGCGCTCGCCGGCGGTCGCAGCGAGTCGGTGGGCTTCGACTATCGACACGTCGGAGTGTGGGAGTACCTGACGACGCAGGCGTGGGCCGTGTCGCGCTATGCGCGCTTGTCGCTGTGGCCGAGCCCGCTGATCTTCGATTACAGCCAGCAGCCGATCGTCGAACTTGCGCGCTGGTTGCCGCACGCGTTCATCGTGCTCGCGCTACTCGCGCTGACCGCGTGGGGGATCGCTGTGCGCAACGCTGCGGCCTTCGCGGGTCTGTGGTGGTTCGTGATCCTCGCGCCGAGTTCGAGCGTGTTGCCGATCGTGACCGAGTTGGTGGTGGAGCACCGCGCGTACCTGCCGCTCGCGGCGATCGTGTTGCTCGTCGTCATCGCGTTCGATGCGTTGATCGCGCGAGTCGCGCCGCACTCGCGCGCACCGGCGCTGGTCGCAGCGGCGCTCGTCGGCGGCGCGGGGCTCGCGTGGATGACGCGCGCACGCTGCGCGGACTACCGCAGCGAACTCGGCATGTGGGCCGACGTCGTCGCGAAATTCCCCGAGAACGATCGCGCGCAGGCCTTCTACGGCAACGACTTGATGGCCGCTTCGCAGCGCTTGCAGCAGGAAGCGGCGCAAGCGAGCGAGGCTGCGCAAGTCGCACGGCGCGCAGGTTCGTCGGAACAAGAGCAGCGACTCGAGCTGCGCAGCCGCGAACTGCGCGAGCAATCCGAACGCTACGACCGCGAGGGTCTCGCGCAGTACCGCCGCGCCTGCGAGCTCGCGCCGCTCGATCCGTCTTGGCGCACGAACGTCGGGATTTGGATGCTCAACCACGGGCAACTCGATGAGGCGCTCGTCGCTTTCGAGGCGGCGTTGAAGCTTCAAGCGGACCATGTGATGGCGCTCCCCAACGCCGGGATCGCTTACCACAGGCGCGGTGCGGCGGGCGACATCGAGCGCGCGATCGAGCTGTGGTTGCGCGCGCTCGACACCAAGACGCCGATGAAGGCCTGGATCGCGCAGCAGCTTGCACCGCTGCTCACTGCGCGTGGGCGGCACGCCGAAGCGCTCGACGCGTACCGCAAGGCGCTCGCGGACACGCCCGACGATGCGGCGCTGTTGCTCGCCACCGCGCGCGCGTTGTTGAATGCGCCTGAGGGACCGGCACGCAACCCCGTCGAGGCCGCGCAGCTCGCACAACGTGCCTATCGCGCGAGCGGTGGGGATCCGAACGCACTCGAGCTCGCTGCCGAAGCGCTGATCGCCGCCGCGCGCCGCCAGGAGGCGTCCCTCGCGCTCGATCAGGCTGCCGCAGCATGGCGTGCGCGCGGACGCGAGGCCCAAGCGCAATCCGCTGCGGGCCGTGCGAGTTCGTTGCGCAACGCGAAGTGAGCGCGGACGCGGGCGCCTGCGGAGCGCGCGGCCGTGCCGCTAACGGACGCTCAGGCCGATTCGCGCTCGGCGGTCGGCAGTTCGTCCTCTTCGTCGCTCACGCTGACGTCGTCCTCGACCGGGTCGGTCTGCGACAAGCCGAGCGCCAGCGTCTCTTCGCCGCGCACGTGCTTGTCGTTGAGCACGAAGTGGCGCGTGTCGGTGCGCGCCGGAAGCTCGAACAACAAGTCGAGCAACAGGTCTTCGCAGATCGAACGCAGCGCGCGCACGCCGGTTTCGCGTTGGATCGCGGTCTTCGCGATCTGACTGAGCGCGCTCGGTGCGAACTCGAGCGTCGCGCCCGCCATCTGGAACAAGCGTTGGTATTGGCGCGTCAGCGCGTTGCGCGGCTCGGTCAAGATGCGGACGAGGTCCTCTTCGCGCAGCGTGTCGAGCGTGGCCAGCACCGGCAGGCGTCCGACGAACTCGGGGATCATGCCGAACTCGATCAGGTCGCGCGGCTCGATCAGTTTGAGGAATTCGTCGCGCGTCGCGCCGCTGATGTCGTCGGGCAGCGTGATCGCCTTGCCGCGCCGATCGAGTTGCGGCTTGTTCGACGTCGACTCGTTGCCGAAGCCGATGCGGCTGCGACCGACGCGACGACCGATCAGCTGCTCGATGTTCGAGAAGGTCCCGCCGCAAATGAACAGGATGTTGGCGGTGTCGACCTGGATGTAGGCCTGCTCAGGATGCTTGCGTCCGCCCTGCGGGGGCACGTTGGCGACCGTGCCTTCGAGGATCTTGAGCAGCGCCTGCTGCACGCCTTCGCCCGACACGTCGCGCGTGATCGAGACGTTGTTCGTCGTGCGCGCGATCTTGTCGATCTCGTCGATGTAGACGATGCCCTGCTGCGCGCGCTCGACGTCGAAGTCGGCGTTCTGCAAGAGCTTGAGGATGATGTTCTCGACGTCCTCGCCGACGTAGCCCGCCTCGGTCAAGGTCGTGGCGTCGGCGATCGCGAAGGGCACGTCGAGCATCTTGGCCAGCGTGCGCGCGAGCAGCGTCTTGCCCGAACCCGTCGGTCCGACGAGCAGCACGTTCGACTTCTCGATCTCGACTTCGCCGAGCGCGGCCGGGTTCTGCGCTTGGTGGCGCAGACGGCGGTAGTGGTTGTAGACGGCGACCGAGAGGATCTTCTTGGCGCGCTGTTGGCCGATCACGTAGGCGTCGAGCTTGCGCGCGATTTCGATCGGCGTCGGCAGGCGCATCTCGGCGCGCGCGGACACGCCGACGCGCGGTCGCGGGGCGCCCGGCTGCGCGGTCGTTTGCGTGGCCGAGACCTCGGGATTGCGGCGCTGCTCCTCTTGCAGGATCGAGTTGCAGATCTCGATGCACTCGTTGCAGATGTAGACGCCCGGAGGTCCGGCGATCAGCGAGGCGACGTGGTGACGGCGCTTCTCGCAGAAGGTGCAGCGTTCGATGTGGCGGCCGCGGCTCGAAGAGGGACTCATTGCGTTGACATCCTAGCCCGGCGTCCTTTCGACGGCAGCGCGGCCTCGACGAAAGCTGAGGA
>CAYHRR010000265.1:0-6223 GCA_964358875.1 uncultured Planctomycetaceae bacterium
GGAGCAACTTCATGAAAGCACTCGTCGCACTCGTCTCGCTCGTAATCGGCACCGGGACGGCGGCGGCGTTGCCGCCGTCCGACGAAAAGCCGTGGGAAGAAATCTGCGGAGCGAGCGCGGCACAGCTCCCGACGCCGCTCGCCAAGGTCGAATGGCGCAGCGATCTCGGCGCGGCGCTGAAGGAAGCGCGTGCCTCGCAGCGGCCGCTGTTCGTGACGCTGCGTTGCTTGCCGTGCAAGCAGTGCGCGAGTTTCGATCAAGCGGTGCTCGAAGGCGGCGCCGCGCTCGAACCGTTGCTCGCGCAGTTCATCACCGTGCGTTTGACGAGCGCGAAAGAGCTCGATTTGCGCATGTTTCCCGTCGAAGGCCGGCAGGATCTCGACCTGTCGTGGTGGGGCTGGTTGCTCGCGCCGGATGCGCGTATCTACTCGATCTTCGGCGGGCGCGACGAGGTCAGCGACACGACGCGCATCTCGCCCGCGGCGCTAGCCAACACGCTGAGACGCGTGCTCGAGCACCACTACGATCCGCGGCGCGCCGCGTGGGACATCGACGGTGCCGCACCGGCGCTCGACGGTAAGGCGATAACCCCGCTCGACCTTCCAGGCTTCGCTTCATGGAAAAAACGCGGCGCCACGAGTTTGGAGAAGGACGGTTGCCTGCATTGCCACCAGGTCGCCGAGATCCTGCGACAGCCTGCCGTCGACGCGAAGACTTTCGACAAGGTGCGCGATCTCGGGTTGTGGCCGCTGCCGGAGAACGTGGGACTGGTGCTCGAGCGCGACGACGGATTGCTCGTGAAGTCGGTGACGCTTGGCGGCGCCGCAGCGCGCGCCGGCGTTCAGGTCGGCGATCGGCTCGTCGTCGCGGGCGATCGAAAGCTGTTCGGTCAGGCTGATTTTCGCGGCGTGCTGCAGCGCGGGCCGCTCGGCGCAGGAGTGCTCGACGTGCGCTTTCTGCGCGGCGCCGAGTTGAAGCACGGTGTGCTCGAACTCGCCGAAGGTTGGCGCACGACCGTGCTGTCGTGGCGAACATCGATCGCCGGCGGCAACATCGGCGCGTCGCCCGGCTTTGCATGGCCGCTCGACGTCAAAGCGGATCAACGCAAGAAGCTCGGAATCGCGGCCGACGCGATGGCGGTCAAGCCGTGGTTCGGCAAGGGCAAACGCGAAGGTCCCGCGCAGAAAGCAGGTCTGCGCGAGGACGACGTGATCATCGCGGTCGACGGCCGTTCACCGAACGTCGCGCAACGCGAGTTCATGACCTGGTTCCGTCTCGCGCACGAGCCCGGTGACAAGGTCGTGCTGACCGTTCGCGATGCGCACGGCAAGGACCGCGAAGTGCGCTACGTCGCGCCGGCGCCGCTCGGCGATTGAGGCGCGCGCTGCGTCACACGACGCGCGTGCGACCGGGCATCGGAATCGGGTAACGGCCTTCGGCGTCCGGCGCAGTCGGCGGTTCCGTGGTCCAGCTGAGTTCGCCGGCGGCGGGCCAAGTCGAGAGTTCGGACTGCAACGCTTCCGCGTAGCTCAACGGTTTGCCGCCGTAGGTCGCCATGCGCCCGAGGATCGCCGTCATCGTCGACGCGGCGCCATACTCCGCCTCGTCATAGGGCCTGTCCTCGCGAATCGCGCGGAACAGCTCATCGTGCTCGACCTGATACGGATCGCCGCTGTCGGCGCGCGAACGCCATTTCGAGCCGTCTTTCAACTCGATCGACGCAGCACTGATGTCGCACGAGCCCTTGTCGCCGTGCGCGTGCTCGCTGACGCTCGACCACGTATCCGCCTGATGGCGACTGTGCGACATCAACGTCGAACCGTCGGCGTAAGTGAACTCGACGGCGTGGTGATCGTAGATCTCGCCGAACTCGACACCCGTGCGCACTTGTCGACCGCCCATGCCTTGGGCGTGCACCGGCGGCGCGCGCTTGACCCAATTCGCCACATCGAGATTGTGAATGTGCTGCTCGACGATGTGGTCGCCGCACAGCCAGTTGAAGTAGTACCAGTTGCGCATTTGGTACTCCATTTCGGTCATCTGCGGCTGACGCTGCTGCACCCACACGCCCGACGAGTTCCAGTAGGCGCGCAGGAAATTGATGTCGCCGAGCGCGCCGTCGTGCAGGCGCTGAACGGTCTCGATGTAACGCGCGTCGTGATGGCGCTGCAGGCCGACACCGACCTTGAGATTCTTCTTTTTCGCCTCGGCAGCGGCAGCGAGCACCTTGCGCACTCCGGGCGCATCGACCGCGACCGGCTTTTCCATGAACACGTTGCGACCGCGCGAGACGGCGTATTCGAAGTGCCACGGACGGAAGCCGGGTTGTGTCGCGAGCAGCACGACGTCGCAGTCGACGTCGATGGCCTTTTTGTAGGCGTCGAATCCGAGGAAGCGTCGCGACTCGGGCACGTCGACGCGCGCGCCGTGCGCTTTCGACAATTCGCCGAGACTCGACTCGAGCCGGTCCGCGAACGCGTCGGCCATGGCGACGAGCTTGACCGGACCGGCCGTCGACAAGGCTTGCGATGCAGCGCCTGTGCCGCGCCCGCCGCATCCGATCAACACGACGCGCAACTCGGGTTCGCCGAGCGAACGCGCGACGCGTGCGGCCGCCGGTTTCGCAAGCGCGGCTGCGGCGAGCGCCGCCGACGTACCGATCAAGAACTCTCGACGCGGGAGGGAAACACCGAAGCTGGGTTCGCGTTGCATCACCGGACTCTCCTGTTGGGCGCGCAAGGCTCGGCTCCGTCGCGGCGTCTGTCAATTGTGCGCAGCAGGCTGTTGCGAGTCCGCGTGCGCAGCGCTGATCTGTGCAACGTGCAGATCGACGACGTTCGCCGGCAACGCATCCTCGCCACCGTCGACTCCATTCCGCGCGGTCGCGTGGCGAGTTACGGCCAAGTCGCGCGCGTGGCGCTGCTCCCCGGTCGAGCGCGCCTCGTCGGTCGAGTGTTGAACGAAGCTTCGGCGCGCGACCTGCCCTGGCACCGCGTGCTCGGTGCAGCGGGGAAAATCAGCATCGCGCCGGGGACGCGCGCGTTCGTCGAACAACGCAAGCGCCTGCGCCGCGAAGGCGTCGAGGTCAGTGCGACAGGGCGCGTCGATCTCGAACGCTTCGCGTGGAAGGCGTGAGCACGCGACGCGTCGGCTAGCGACCGCCTTTGCGTTGGCGCGCGAGGATCTCGCTGACACCTTCGTTGTCGGAATCCCAAAATCTGGCTTTGTCGGCGGCGCTCGGTTCGACCAGTGGTCGCACGACGCGGAAACCGACGAACTTGGCATCGGTCAGCCACCAAATCGACTTGGGCAACTGCGGATCCTGCACTTTCCAACTTGCTGAGGAGGCGCGGCGCGCAGCACTGCGCAAGCGCTCGGGATCGTCGTCCCACGAGCCGCCGCGCACGACGCGCGGATAGACCTTTGTCGGCCAATTGATCGGATCGTGAACAAGCTGCTCACCGGCACTCTTGTAGAAGCCGCCGTCGTGTTGATCGATGACCCACTCGGCGACATTGCCGTGCATGTCGAAGAGTCCCCACGGATTGGGCTTCTTTTGCATCACCTTCTGGTACTTGCCGTCGGCGTTGTCGAAGTACCACGCGTGCTCACCGAGCTTCGTCTCGTCGTCGCCGAAGGAAAAGCGCGTCGTCGTTCCGGCGCGACAGGCATATTCCCATTCCGCCTCGGTCGGCAAGCGATAGAAGCGGCCGGTCTTCATCGACAGCCATTTCGTGTAGTGCTTCGCCGCGAACTCGGTCATGCACACAGCCGGGCAGCCTTCGATGCCCATGCCGAAATCCATCGGTACATAGGGCGGCGTCGGGCGACTCACGGCGTCCGCCCACGCATCCGCAGGTTGCGTTTCGAACTTGCCGGCCTTGCGCAGATCGATGTCGAGCTTCAAGTGGAACAGGCGGTACTCGTCCCAAGTGAGCTCGTGCTCTTCGATCCAAAACGGCGCGATCTGCACCTCGTGCAGCGGACCTTCATCGGCCTTGCGCCCCGACTCCGCATCGGCACTGCCCATCGCAAAGCGACCGCCTTTGAGCGGCACGAGCGCGAAACGGACGTCGCTGCCCGGAATCGCTTCGACGTAGCGCTTCATCTCACCTTCGAGCGTCGCCTCGGCATCGGGGTTGGGCGCGCGCGGCGGCGTGCCGCCGGGCATGTCGGGATAAACCGCGACCTCGTTCTGCTGCGGCGTTTGTCGCGGTGAGAACGTGAGAGTGGCTACGGCGACGAGCGTGCAGGTGCGTGTGATCATCGGAGGAAGTGCGAGGGTCGAGGTGCGCGCTCAGGTTATCTTCGCGCCGCGCCGAGCGCGCAGTGATGTCGAGGCTCATTCGTGCATGTTCGTGCTGCATCGCGCTGCTGCTTGCGGCGTGCGCATCGACGCCGCTCGAGCGGCACGAATTCGAAGCGCGCGCGATGGGCACGCTGTTCCGCATCGTGGTGTTCGCGCCGTCGAGCGAAAGCGCGGCTGCGGGTGCGACAGCGGCCTTCGAGCGCATCGAGCAGCTCGACGCAGCGCTCAGCGACTATCGCCAGGACAGCGAACTCTCGCGCGTTTGCGCTCATTCGGATCTCGGCGCTCCAACCGCGTGGCTCGCCGTGTCGCACGATCTCTTCGAGGTGCTCGCGCAATCCGCAGTCGTCGCCCACGCGAGCGACGGAGCTTTCGACGTCACGGCCGGACCGGTGATCGCGCTGTGGCGGCGGGCGAAGCGCCAAAGCGAAGTTCCGCAGGATGAGCGCATCGCGACAGCCTTGCAGTCAGTGGGCTGGAAGCTCGTCGAGCTCGATCGTGAGCAGCAGCGCGTGCGTTTGCTCGCGCCACGCATGCGCATCGATCTCGGCGGCATCGCCAAGGGCTATGCCGTCGACGCCGCGCTCGATGTGCTCGCGCAGCACGGACTCGAACGCGCACTCGTCGTCGGTGGCGGCGATGTCGGAGCGCGCCGCGCGCCGCCGCACGAACGGGGTTGGCACGTCGAACTGGCCCCTAGTGGTGTCTCCGTCACCGGCGACGCTGATCCCAGTGCCGCGATCCTGCTCGAAAACGGCGCTGTTTCCAGCTCCGGCGACGCCGAACAATCCGTCGAGCTCAGTGGAGTGCGCTATTCGCACATCGTCGATCCACGCAACGGCCGCGCGCTCACCGAGCGTCGCGCGGCCATCGTCATCGCGCGCGACAGCACGACCGCCGATGCGCTCGCCACAGCGATGTGCGTGCTCGGACCCGAGCTCGGAATTGCATTGGCGCAGCGCACACCCGGAGTCGAAGCGCGTGTCGTGCGTGAAACCGCGCACGGCTTCGAATCGGCTGCGACTCCGGGATTCGAGCGGCTTATCCTGCCCGCCCCTCAGCGCGCCGCACCGGCGCTCAACTCAACACCATGACCTCGATCACCAACACCCCCGCGTCTCAACCGTCCCGTCGTGAACTGCTGCGCACCGGCGGAGTGGTGATCGCAGGTGCGGCCGTTGCGAGCGCTTTGCCGTCGCGCGCGTTCGGCTTCAATTCCGGTGGGCGCGGGACCTTGCGCGTCGGACTCGTCGGCTGCGGCGGTCGCGGCACGGGCGCCGCGAGCCAAGCGCTCCACGCGGATCCGAACGTCGAACTCGTCGCGATGGGGGATGCGTTCGGCGACTACATCGCGAATGCGCACAACGCGCTCATGGGCGAAGCGGACATCGCTGCACGCGTCAAGGTCGACGCCGAGCATCGCTTTACCGGCTTCGACGCCTACAAGCAGGTGATCGACTGCGTCGACGTTGTGCTGTTTGCGACGTCACCGCACTTTCGCCCGATGCAAGTGCAGTACGCCGCCGAGAAGGGCGTGCACATGTTCGTCGAGAAGCCGATTGCGACGGACGCGCCGGGCGTGCGCAAGGTGATGGAGGCCTGCCGCGTCGCGCGCGAGAAGAAGCTCAACGTCGTGTCGGGCCTGTGTTATCGCTACGAGCACAAGAAGCGCGAGACGCTCAAGCGCATTCACGACGGCGCGATCGGCGACATCCTCGCGCTGCAAACGACGTACAACACGGGCTCCCTGTGGCACCGCGGGCGTCAACCCGAGTGGAGCGACATGGAGTGGCAGATGCGCAATTGGCTCTATTTCACGTGGCTTTCCGGCGATCACATCGTCGAGCAGCACATCCACTCGCTCGACAAATGCGCCTGGGCGCTCGGCAAATACCCGGTGAAGGCGACGTCGAG
>CAYHRR010000266.1:0-6173 GCA_964358875.1 uncultured Planctomycetaceae bacterium
CGCCGACCGTGTGGATCGCGACGATGCCGGGATGCGCGAGGCGCGCGACGGCCTCGGTCTCGCGCCGGAAGCGTTCGCGCGAGCGCTCGAAATAGAGGTGCTCGGGCCGTATCAGCTTGAGCGCGACGGTGCGACCGAGCGACTCTTGGAGCGCTTCGTACACGACGCCCATGCCGCCGCCGCCCAGGCGCCGCAACAGGCGAAAATCACCGAGCCGCTCGGGAAAAGCCATCGCCGCTGCGTCGCTGGGCAACAGATTCAGCTCGCCCAGCGCGGTGACTCGCGCGCGGAGTTCGACCTCGCAGCGCGGATGCGCCGCGCAGATCGCGTCGAGGGCGCCGCGCTCACCGGCGGTCAAGCGTTCGAGGACCTCCACGATGAGCAGATCGAGCGGGTCGTCCCGCGATGCGGAGCGTTCGGCGTCCTTCGAGTTCATTGCGCGCCAAGGCTACCCCGACCGATTCATGCGCTCGCTGCCACGAGCGCGAAATCACCCGGCTTTGCTTCGTTGCGGCTGCGGATTCCGTACTCAGCACACGCACAGAGCGCCTCCTCCGTTGGAGATCCAAGGCGACTTTGCGCTGTGGCATCGCAAGGCCCGATTCGCAGCGTGTCCTGCGCAGCAGGTGCTTTCGCGCACATCTGCCGCGCTTCGTGAATGGACCGCACCAAAGCAGCGCTTGCGCCGCGCGAGTTATCCTGAGTTCGCCGTGAGCGCGCGCTCGGCGTGCCGGCCTCCATGGAACCCCACGAGCCCACGCGTCCGCCGTTCGAAGACCTGCTCGAGCGGCATTTGCCGGACCTCGAGAACTATGTCCGCCGCAACATGGGCGCCGCCTTGTCGCAACGCGAGTCGTGCTCCGACTTGGTGCAGTCGATTTGCCGCGAGGTTTTGCAGGGACAGCAGCGCTATCGCTTCGAAGGCGAGGCGGCGTTCCGCAAATGGCTGTTGCAGGTCGCGCTGCGCAAGCTGATCGATCGGCGGCGCTTCTACGGAGCGCGCAAGCGCGAGAATCCGGCGCGCGAAGCCGACTTTCCTTCGGCGTGGCGGATGGACGAACTCGCGAAGTTGGCGAAGACCCTCGCGTCGCCGAGCGCCGAAGCGATGTTGCGCGAGGACGTCGGGCGACTCGGTCACGCGCTCGAGCGCCTTTCGGACGCCGACCGCGAGATCATTCGCAAGGTGCACCTCGACGGCCTGACGCACGGCGATGTCGCCGCGCGGCTCGGCTGCACCGAGGAGCAGTCGCGTGGACGTTTGTTCCTGGCCTTGGCGCGCCTCGCGACGCATCTGCGGCCCGAACAGCGCTGAAAACGGCGCTCGCGCAGATTTTTGCGACATTGTGGCCAACGCGCCGCGACCGTTGTCGCTGGTGGATGTCTCGACACTCACGCCGGCCGCAACACGGCCGCGCACTCCGCTCACACCTCCCTCTGCGTTGCTCCGGACATCACGATGAATTCCACGGCGAAACACGTCCTTCTCGGTCTGCTACCCACGACAGTGCTGATCCTCCCGCTGACGGCGCAAACGACCCTTCAGGGGTTGGGCACTGCAGTTGCGAACGTGCACGTCACCGATATGTCGGCGGACGGATCGGCCGTCGTCGGTACCGACGGCACGGACCTGTACTTGTGGACGACGGCGAACCCGAGCTTCACGCTCGTCGCCAACGTCGCCGCTTGGGACGCCGACGTTTCGAACGGCGGCGCGTACATCTCGGCGACCCTGCCCGATCCGTCGAACAGCAACTACGACACGCCCGCGCGCTGGACGGCCTCGACGGGAACCTGGGAATTCCTCGGCAGCCTCGGCGGTTTGAGCGGGAACTCGATCGGCAGCGCCTACGACATGAGCGCCGACGGCGCGGTTGTCGTCGGACTCGGTTGGGTCGGCATGTCGACGGCCCACGCTTTCCGTTGGGACGCGAGCAGCGGGTTGATGACGGACCTCGGCACGTTGGGAGGCTTTCCCAGCAGCAGCCGCGCCGACGGCGTGTCCGCCGATGGTTCGACGGTCGTCGGCTTCGATTCCGATGTCGTCACCGGAACGTGGCGTTCGGCGGTGTGGACCAGCGCCGGCGAAGTGCTGACGGGCTGCCTCAACCCCGCCTATCCGATCGACGGTCCGAGCCAAGGCTACGCGGCGAGCTCGAACGGCACCTACGTCGTCGGTGAGTCGAACACGGGCATCTACACGCCCTCGAACTGGGATGAGATGCACGCCTTCCGCTGGGATGCGGCGAACGGCCTCGTCGATCTCGGCACGACCGATGTCGATCCGTGGGGTTGGGGCACGCACAACACGATCCCGTGCGGCGTCAGCGACGACGGTCGCACCGTGGTCGGCATCGCCGGCGCGGGCTTCTTCGGTCAGCAGCCGTTCATCGCGCGCCAAGGTTCGCCGACGACCTTCTTGCAGACGTACTTGGTCGCGCTCGGCGTGCCGCAAGCGTCGGCCTGGTATTTCGCCGACATCGTCGGGCTGTCGTCAGACGGCCGCACGATCTGCGGCAACGGCTACAACGCCGCCTCGGTGTCCGAGCCGTTCTTCGTCGTGTTGCCGCCGCTCGCCGAGACCTACTGCACGTCGAAGGTGAACAGCCAAGGCTGCACGCCCGCGATTGCGGCAACGGGCATCGCCAGCGTTACGTCGATCGCACCGTTCACGATCAGCGCGAGCAACGAGATCAACAACCAGAGCGGCTTGATGTACTACGGCTTCGCGCCGCTCAGCCAACACGTCGCGGGCGGGTTCAAGTGTGTTGCCTCTCCGGCCGTGCGCACGCCGCTGCAAAACGCCGGCGGTTCTCCGACGGGCACGGACTGCAGCGGCAGCTACGCGATCGATTTCAACGCCTGGATCCAAAGCGGTATCGATCCTGCGCTCACCACGGGAACCGTGGTGTACGCGCAGTACTGGACGCGTGATCCCGCGAGCGTGAGCACGTTGAACTTCTCGAACGCGGTGCGTTTCACGGTGTTCCCGTAAGCGCGGGCTCGGCTCGATCCTGACTTCGAAACAGCGACGAGGGACAGTGACGGCTCGCGCCGAGCTCCGACCGCAGGCCGCGGTTGGAGGTCGGCGCGTGCTGTTTCGGTCGACTATGCTCGCCGACCGATGCGCGCGGCTTGTTTTCTAGGCACGGTCGTCGGAGTGCTGTGGGCTGCGGCCGAAGTCGGCGCTGCGCTCGCGCTTGGTGAAGGCTCGTGGTGGCAGCAAGCGGGCGTCCACGTCGTGATCGGCGCCGCAGTGACGCTCGTTGTGTTCGCTGCTTTGCACGCAGTCGGAGTCACGCGCGAGCGCGCCGTCGAGGGCGCCGTCGCCGTCGCTGTGTTCGGCATCGTGTACTGCGTGACGCTCACGCGCGCGCACTTCGCATGGTTGGGCGCGGATCGCTCTTGGCACTCGCGCGGGCACCTCCTCACGTTCGCGGTTGCCTTCGTGCTCGCCGGACTTGCGGCAGGGCTTGCCTTCGGAATCGCTTCACGCCTACGCGAGCGTGCCGCGCGCGGCGTCGTTCCCGCCGCATGCGTGTTGCTCGGCGCGTTGTGGCCGGCGTGGCAAGGCGCGTTTCCGAGCTACGCGTACGACGTCGAGGGCGCCGGACTTGCGACCGAGGCGCCCTACAACGTGCTCGTCGTGACGCTCGATGCGCTGCGCCGCGATCACGTCAGTTCCTACGGCTACGCGAAGCCGACCGAGGCGTTGTTCGAGCGCTTCGGCTTCACGCGCTTCGAGGATGCCGTCGCCGTCTCGTCGTGGACGCGTCCTACGACGGCGACGATCTTGACCGGTTTGTATCCGTCGACGCACGGGGCGGTGCGCTTGTCGAATCCGCTGCCGGCCGAGGCGTTCACGCTTGCCGAGCGCTTGCGCGACCTAGGTTTCGCGACGGCGCATCTCGCCGGCACGCTCAACGCGAGCGCGGTGTTCGGCATGGACCAAGGTGCGTTGGTGACCACGGGCAATCCGTACGCGCCGCCGCATCCGCTGGCGGGGACCTCGCTCGGCGAGATCGTGCGCCGGCGCGCGTTCGATCTGCAGGACGCGCGCGAACTCACGGGCTGTGCCTCGCGTTTCGTCGAAGCGGTCGGCGCGGGCCGCTTCGCGCTGTACCTGCACTACGACGATCCGCACACGCCCTATGATCCGCCGCCGCAAATCCTGCAACGCTGGTCGCAGCCCTTCGCGGGCCGCGATTTCAAGATGCCGCGGCGCGATCTCGGCATGACCGAGCCCGAGGTGCGGCACTTGCTCGAGCGCTACGACGGCGACATCGACAATGCCTTCGCATCGCTCGCGCGCTTGCTCGACCAACTCGCGCGCAGCGGGCAGCTCGCGCGCACGCTGGTGATCGTGTCGGCGGACCACGGCGAGTCCTTCGGTGAGCGTGGCCAATGGGATCACTCGACGACGCCCTACGAAGAGTTGCTGCGGATCCCGCTCTTCGTGCGGCCGCCCGACGAGCTCCCGCGCGTTCCGAGCGTGGCGGCGACAGCGTGTCAGATCGACTTCGTGCCGACCGTGCTCGATTACCTCGGCCTCGCGGTGCCGGCCGAATTGCCGGGACAGAGCTTGCGACCGTGGATCGAAGGGCGCGAGGTCGGCGCGGAGCGGCTCCTGCTCGCCGAGTGCCACGGACTCACTGAATGGAGCTGTCGGCGCGGTCCGTGGAAGCTGATCGCGAAGGACGACGGCAGCGCATTGCGCTTGTTCGATCTGCGCGACGATCGCGGCGAACAGCGCAATCTCGCCGAGGATCCGGACCACCGAGCACTGGCGCAGCAACTCGCGAGCGAGGGCCGTGCGTTGCGCGAGCAGCTGGCGAAAACACGCCTGGGCGGTCCCGAAGGCAGGCTCGACAGTGCGTTGCGCGCGCGGCTCGAGCAGCTCGGATACACCGACTGACACATGCCGCGGCGCGCACCTTCCGCGCGGCGCGCGTGAGCACAAACAGGCGCGCCCGAGTGGACTCGAACCACTGACCGTCGGATTAGAAATCCGATGCTCTATCCAACTGAGCTACGGGCGCAGAGGTGGTCGGGGAGATGGGATTCGAACCCACGACTCGCAGCACCCAAAGCTGCGCCTCTACCAGCTGAGGTACTCCCCGGCGCGGCAGAGCATAGTGGAAAGCGCTGCTGCGACGCGAGGCTTCGCGGCTCGGCAGTAGCCCCCGGCGCGCGCGGACCTTAGTCTTCCGCGCTTCGCAGCGAGCGACCGTTCGGCGCGCTGTGCAGTCCTTTGAAAGGTAGTTCGATGAAGGTCTTGGTCGTCGGCGGAGGTGGTCGTGAGCACGCCTTGTGCTGGAAGATCGCGCAGTCACCGCTGGTGACCGAGGTCGTGTGCGCGCCCGGCAACGCGGGCACGGCGAGCGTGGCGCGCAACGTCGCCATCGCCGCGAACGCCCCGGCGAAACTCGTGCATTTGGCGCCGCCCGAGAAGATCGAACTCGACGTCATCGGGCCCGAAGAGCCGCTGTGCAACGGGCTGGCCGATCAACTGCGCGCCAAGGGCGTGCTCGTGTTCGGACCGGGCTCGGCCGGCGCGAAGCTCGAGGGTTCGAAGTTGTTCGCGAAGGAATTCCTGACGCGTCACCGCATCCCGACCGGCGCCTTCCGGCGCTTCGATCGCAGCGGCAGCGCCAAGGCGCACCTTGAAGGCCTCGCGCAATGGCCGCAGGTGATCAAGGCCGACGGACTCGCTTCGGGCAAAGGCGTTTTCGTGGTGCACGGTGCGCGCGAGGGCTGCGCCGTCATCGATCAACTGATGGAGGAGCGCAAACTCGGCGAAGCCGGCGTCGCCGTGGTCATCGAGGAGTTCTTGCCGGGTGAAGAAGTCAGCGTGCTCGCCATCGTCGACGGCGATGCGATCTGCGTGCTCGAACCGGTGATGGACCACAAGCAAGTCGGCGACAACGACACCGGCCCGAACACCGGCGGAATGGGCGTGTATTCGCCGGTGCCGTTGTTCAACCAACGCCTGCAGTGGCAGGTCGAGCAGAACGTGTTGATCCCGACGCTCGACGGCTTGAAGCGCGACGAGATCGACTACCGCGGCGTGTTGTTCGTCGGGCTGATGCTGACCGACGCCGGCCCGCGCGTCCTCGAATACAACTGTCGCTTAGGCGATCCGGAGACTCAGGCCTTGATGCGCCGTTGGAAGGGCC
>CAYHRR010000267.1:0-6132 GCA_964358875.1 uncultured Planctomycetaceae bacterium
GAGCATCCAGCGCCACGCCGGCACGAGACGAATCGTGCGGCCGGAGCGTCGCAGCGTGCGTTGCTCGAACATGGTCACGACCGTTGCCGAGGCGAGCTTGCGCTCGACGAGTGCCTCATCGACGGCGCGCAACTCGCGCTCGAGCGTGACGGGGTCGGTGGCGTCGGCGCAGGACTGCACAAGTTCGATGCCGCCGTCGCCTTCGACGATGAAGTCGACCTCGAATCCGGACTCGGTGACGTAGTACGAAACTTCGCCGCCGCGCCGGCGCAGCTCCAGGTAGACCAAATTCTCGAGCTTGTGCCCGCGCCCGCCGCCGACGGCCAAGGCAGGATCGACGGGATAGCATTTCTTCGGATTGACCTGCCGCTGCCGCGCGGACCGCGACCAACGTTCGGGCGCGAACAGCAAGAACGCATCCTGAAGGTGGGCGACGTACTCGTGCACTCCGCCCTTGGCGACCGCGATGCCTTGCGACTTGAGCTCCAGATAGAGCTTGTTGACGCTGAAAAGTGCCGCTTGGGAGCGCAGCAGTCTGCGCTCGGTCGCGCGCAGCGCAGCCAGGTTGGTGATCGCGTGACGCTCGGCGACGTCGCGCAGCAGGACGACATCGACGTAGTCGCGCAGGATGCGCCGCCGAAGTTCTTCGTCGAGCCGTTGCACTTCGGGGAAGCCTCCAATCGCCAGGAACTCTTGGAAACGGGCTTCGAGCACCGAGCGTTGCGTGCTCGGCGGCGGAAACGACTTGGGCACCGCGACCTCGCGATGAGCAAGGAACTCGCTGAACGAGAACGGCAACAGTTCGGTCGCCAAACCGCGACCGCGCAGGCTCGTGGCGACCTCTTTCGACAGCAGGCGCGCGGAGGAGCCGCTGACGACGACGCGACAGTTGTCCGAGTCCTGCACGCGTCGCACGAACTGCTCCCAGCCCGGGACGTTCTGGACCTCGTCGAGAAACAGCCAGCACTCCTTGCCGCGCGCTGCGGGAGTGCGCCGCCACAGCGCTTCGGTGAACAGCGACAGGTCGCTCGCGCGCATTCCAGCAAGTCGTTCGTCCTCGAAGTTGACGAACAGCGTGCGCTCGCGCGGCACGCCTCCGCGCTCGACCTCCGCAAGAGTCTGGAACAGCAGGTAGGTCTTTCCGGTGCGGCGCATCCCGATGACTGCGTCGGCCTTGCCGCGCAGCATCGGCAGTCGCACAGCGCGCGGCGTCGGGATCGGGAACGCCCGTGCGCCATGGTCGGCAACCAGCTGATCGACGGTTCGTGCCAGTTCCATAGTGTCCTCCAATGACGGACACTATCGTCACGAACCGTCCGCAAATCAAGGACACTATCGACAGCACTCCGAAGCCGGACGCTTGGCGTTCCGCGCCAGGATGTCCGGGGAAAGAGCTGTGTCGGCTACTCGAGCGCCGCGCCGCGCAGCCGCAGCGCGTTGCCGATCACGCTGACCGAACTGAAGGTCATCGCGAGCGCTGCAATCATCGGCGACAGCAGCATTCCGGTCAGCGGATAGAGCGCTCCGGCGGCGATCGGGATGCACAGCGCGTTGTAGCCGAAGGCGAAGACGAGATTCTGGCGGATGTTGCGCATCGTCGCGCGCGAGAGCGCATGCGCGAAGGCGATGCCGCGCAGATCGCCGCGCACGAGCGTGACCGCGGCGGTCTCCTTCGCGACATCGGTGCCGCCGCCCATCGCCATGCCGACGTCGGCGAGCGCGAGGGCGGGCGCGTCGTTGATGCCGTCGCCGGCCATCGCGACGCGGCGACCGGCGGCTTGGAGTTCGGCGACGACGGCGGCTTTGCGCGCAGGATCGGCGTCGGCGCTCACGTGGTCGAGGCCGAGCTCGCGCGCGATTGCGTCCGCCGTCGCTTGGCGATCGCCGGTCAACATGCGCAGCTCGAGGCCTCGATGGCGCAGAGCTTCGAGCGCTGGACGCGTCGACGCTCGCAGCGGATCTTCGATCGCGAGCAAAGCGACGACGCGCGCGTCGACCGCGACGAAGACAACGGTTCGGCCCGCGCGCGCGAGTTCGTCGGCGCGTGCTGATGCGGCGCTCGCGTTTGCGTCGAACTGCTCGACGAACAAGGCGTTTCCGAGCGCGACGAGGCGGCCTTCGACGCGTCCGGTGATGCCGCGCCCCGCCGTATTCGTGAAGTCATCCGCCGAACCGATGCGCAAGCCGCGCTGCTCCGCGCTCGCGACGATCGCGTGCGCGACGGGATGTTCGCTGTGGCGCTCGACGGCGGCGGCGAGCGCGAGCACTTCGTTCTCCGCGAGATCGGCCAGCGTCGTGACGCTGACGAGCTTCGGCTTGCCTTCGGTCAACGTGCCGGTCTTGTCGACGAGCAACACGTCGACGCGCTCCAATTTCTGCAGTGCTTCCGCGTCGCGGAACAGCACGCCCTCGCGCGCGCCGCGCGAGGTCGCGACGACGATCGACATCGGCGTCGCGAGGCCGAGCGCGCAGGGGCACGCGATGATCAACACGGAAACAGCGGCGACGATGCCTCGCGCGAGCGCGTCGTCGACGCCCGAGAAGGTCCATGCAAAGAAGGCGACGAGCGCCGCCGCGACGACGACGGGCACGAACCAACCGGCGACGCGATCGGCGAGCTTCTGGATCGGTGCACGACTGCGCTGCGCGCTCGCGACCATTTCGACGATGCGCGCGAGCACCGTTTCGCTGCCGACTTCCTCGGCGAGGATCTTCAGTGAGCCGCTCGACACGATCGTCGCTCCGACGACGCGATCGCCGGCGCGCTTGAGTACGGGCGCAGGCTCGCCGGTGAGCATCGACTCGTCGACGCGCGCTTCGCCCTCGAGCACCACGCCGTCGACCGGCACTTTCGCGCCGGGCTTCACGCGCAGCACGAAGCCTGGCTCGACGGATTCGAGCGGCACTTCCTTTTCATTGCCGAGGGCGTCGAGCTTCAGTGCGGTTTTCGGCGCTAGATCGAGCAGTTCGCGCAGCGCCGCGCCGGTCTTGCGGCGCGCGGAGAGCTCGAGCACTTGGCCGAGCAGCGCGAGAGTCGTGATCGTCGCCGCGGACTCGAAGTAGGCCGGCAGTCCGTCGACGAACAACGACGCGACGCTCTCGAAGTACGCGACGAGCACGCCGAGCGCGAGCAGCGTGAACATGTTGAGCGAGCGGGCGCGAAGCGAGTCGAAGCCGCGCTTCAAGATCGGCCAGCCCGCGAACAACACGACCGGCGTCGCGAGCGCGAAGTCGATCCACGCACCGGGCATCTTGGCCATGCCGTGTCCGCCGTGCGGCGCGAAGCTCGGCAGCATCATCGCCATCAGCACGACGGTCAGGGGCGTAGCGACGAACAAGCGTCGCTTCATGTTCCTCAACTCATCGGCGAACGGATCCGCGCTCGTCGCGACCATCGGCTCGAGCGCCATGCCGCACTTCGGGCAAGCGCCCGGACCGACGCGCTCGACGCCGACGCACATGGGGCAAAAATGCTTCACATGCGCGAGCTCGGTCGACGGCGCGCGCTTCGGCGCGAGGAACTTCGCGGGCTCCGCGCGGAAACGCTCGAGACACGAGCGCGCGCAAAAGCGATAGGTGACGCCGTCGTGTTCGTGCGCGAGCGGCGCGTCAGCCGCGACCTTCATCCCGCACACCGGATCGACGACCTGCGTCTCCATCGTCACTGCGCGGCCTTGCGTGTCAGGATCGCGATGCCGAACACCGAGCCCTGCCGCAGCGGCGGATCGCCGATGACGCGCGCGACCTCGTAGTTTTGGAACAGCCACGCGCCGAGGTCGCGCGCGTAATCGCTGCCGAAGAAGCGCGCGCCGTATTCGCTCGTGTCCTTGTGCGCGATCATCACGATGTCCGGCGGATGCGCGCGAAAGGCCGCGACGATCGCGCTCTCGCCGAAGAGCAGCATCTCCGGCGGCATGAAGTTGACGAAGGGTGTCGGGTTCTCGAGCCGCGCCAGGTAATTGATCGTCACGCCCTCGGGCAGCACGGCGAGCGTCGGTCGCGGCATGGGCGCCGGATAGCGCTGCTCGATCCAACGCAGTGCTTCGTTGACGATGCGACCGCGCGCATCGGCGCGAAACGAATCGACGCCGGAGCCGACGGTCTCGTTCTTTCGATCGCGGAACATGCGCGTGAAGGCGAGCGGCACGACGGCGAAGCCGAGAGTGAGCGCGATGCCGCCCGCGCGCAACGCCGCGCCGTTCCTCGCACGCGCGTCGGCATAGCGCGGGAGCCGGTCGAGCAGCGCGACCGCGACGAGCGCTGTCGCAGGCAGCGCCAGTGCGAAACCGTAGTGCGCTACGCGCGAATTGAGCGCGATCTTCGCGAGTGCGGCGAGCGCGAACACGGCAAAGGCCGGCGCGCCGAGGCCGGCGACCTCTTCGCGTTCGCGGATGACGCGCGCGATGCTGACGACCGCGACGAGCGCCGCGAGCAACGGCCAGGCGCGCGCCGCTTCGAGCATCGGAATGCGCCCGACGACGAGCAACAGGCCGAACGCGAGGCCGGTGACCGAGAACGCGAGCAGCGCTCCGCCGGTTTTGCTGCGCACGCGCAGCGCGATCATGAAACTCGGCGCGAGCATCAACACGAGCCCGCCGGTCCACGCGAGCATCGCGAGGGCATTCGCGCCCGGCGCGTCGAGGCCCATCCCGGCTCTATAGAAAGGAAGCGCGGCGACGTCGCTCGCGAACAACGACGGCCAGGCTCCGAGTACTCCTCGCCAGGCGACGGCACCGGGCAGCGAGATCGATAGCAGCGCGAAGGCCGCCCCGATCGGTGCGATGACGCCGAGCGCGAACACGCCGCACGTCCTCAGCCCTTCGTCGCGCGAATTCCACGCGTGGAGCGCGAGCGTCGTCACTGCGCCGGCGAAGGCCGCGACGAACATCTCGGGCTTGGTGAGAAAGGCGAGCCCGACGCACAGGCCTGCGACGAAGTTCCACGCACTCGCTGCGCGTCCGCGTTGCAACGCCGCGAGCGCCGCTACGCCGAGCAGCAAGCCGTGCGTCGCTTCGTGCGAGTAGGGACAGATGAAGTTGTAGTTGCCGATGCCCGCGAGTTGTCCGAAGCCGCACACCGCGAGGACGACGACGCACGCGCCGGTCGCAGCGAGCGGTGACGAGATCGAGCGCAACACGTAGTGGAGCAACGCCACGAGCAGTGCGAACAACGCCGCGTTCACCCACACGAGCGTCGTGAGCCCGACGCCGAAAACGCGGAACATCAGCGCGTTCCAGTGCGGGCTCAACGGTCCGTTGAACCAGGCGATCTCGCCGAACAGCCGCTTGCCCTGCGTCATTTGCCAAGGCACGTACAACTCGCGACCGAAGTCGACGAGCACGTCGGGCCACGCGTTCCAGTTCCACGCGAAGCACGCGGCAAACGTGGCAGCGAGCACGAGTGCGTGCGGCCACCACGCCGCGCGCCGACGTGCGAGCGCTGCATCGACGGTCGCGCCCATGCTCACTTCTTTGCGCCCGGCGTGTCGCCGAGGTAGCCCGTCTCGCGCAGCTTGGCCTCCAACGCGGGATCGAGCGTCACGTGCCGCGCGCGCGCGCCGAGCCAGTCGCGCAAGGCGGCGGCCGCCTTGTTCGTGCTCTCGAACTCCTTCGTAGCCGCCAGAAAACGCGCGTCGCGCTCGGCCTGGAGCGGCGCTCGCTCGCGCGGATCCGCGACGAGATCGAAACCCATCGGCGCGATCACGCCCATCGGCGTGCGGCCCGGCGCGTAGAGCTTCAGTTCGTTGGTGCGCAGCGCACGCTGGTCCTGTTTGTCGGCGTGCAGTTCGCACAGCGCCGCGTGCGCGGGCAGTTTCTCGCCGCGCGCGAGGGGCAGGATGTCGCGGCCCTGCATCGGCGCGAGCTTGGTCACGCCGGCCGCGTTCAACAACAGCGGGGCGATGTCGATCGTGCGCACTTGATCGCGCACCACCGCCGGCGCGAGACGGTCCGGCCAACTGACGACGAGCGGCACGCGCACGACCTCGTCGAACAACGTTTTTTGATGACCCTTGCCGAAGTGCTCGAAGAACTCTTCGCCGTGATCGGCGGTGACGACGACGAGCGTGTTGTCGAGCATGCCGCGCGCGCGCAGCACGTCGAGCAGCTTGCCCAAGTTGTCGTCGGTGAAGGC
>CAYHRR010000268.1:0-6129 GCA_964358875.1 uncultured Planctomycetaceae bacterium
CCGGACGCGCGCGGCGAATGGACCTTGCTCACCGCCGACTACAGCCAAGTCGAGTTGCGGATCATGGCGCACCTCGCCGACGACACGCGCATGAAGGCGGCCTTCGCTGCGGGCAAGGACATCCACGCGTCGACGGCGAGCGTGATCTTCGACGTCGACGAGGCCTTCGTGTCGCGCGACATGCGCAGCCGCGCGAAGGCGGTCAACTTCGGGCTCTTGTACGGGATGGGCCCGCAGCGGCTCGCGCGCGAAACAGGCCTATCGATCGTCGAGGCGAAGCGCTTCATCGAGCGCTACTTCGAGTCCTTCCCGAAAGTGCGCGGCTGGCGCGAGAGCGTAATCGTCGAGGCGCGCGCCAAGGGCTACGTCGAGACCTTGTTCCATCGCAAGCGCGCGATCGCCGACATCAATTCCGACGACAGCCGCTTGCGCGTGTTCGCCGAGAACGCGGCGGTCAACACGCCCGTGCAGGGTTCGGCCGCCGACATCATCAAGAAGGCGATGATCGCGCTCGAGGCGCGCCTCGAAGCGTCGACGCTCGCCGGCCGCATGCTGCTGCAAGTCCACGACGAACTCGTGCTCGAAGTGCCGCTCGATGAACTCGACCTGACGCGCAACATGGTCCGCGAATGCATGGAGCACGCCGTCGAACTCAGCGTGCCCCTCAAAGTCGACTTCGGCCACGGCCGTTCGTGGCTCGAGGCGCACTGAGCTCCGCGCGCGGTGGCGTCACGGTCGCAGCGTGAATTCAACCGCGTTGGACAATTGACGGTTGAACGGCGGGGCGAAGCCGGAGTCGCGGCCCATCCATTGGCAGGCAATCGTGGTTCCGGCCGGCAGCGGAGTGCCGTTATGGAGGAACGTGTTGACGTCGACGGTCCAAACGCCGCTGCAGTCAGATATCGGGGTCGCCGAGCCGCCGGACGAGAGTGTCGGGACGCGCGAAAGCGGCGGCGCGACGCACAAAGTGCCGCCGGCGAACGGAGACGCGCTGCGTCCGGCAACTCCGTACCACAGGGTTCCCGCTGAACGGTTGATGACGAATGAGCCCGTGACGTGAAGACCGGCGGTGCCCGATGCGCTGGCGATGCCGTCGGCGTAAATGGACGGGGTGCATCCGAGTGAGTTCGCCTTTCCGGTGCAGTACGTGGTGAAGGCTGTTCCCGGCCCGAAGGCAATCCCCAGCCAGCGATAGTTGAAGAACTGCGAGTACTTCAGCGTGAGCGCCGATGTGGTCACGTCAAATGTGAAGACACCGCAACCCGGAATGTTCGCAGCGCCGGTGTTGTAAACGCACCAGAGTTCACCATTGCCCCGAAACGCAAGGTCTACGAAAAGACCAAATGGGCGCACAATCGATGACACCAGCAACGCGTGCCTAGACGCGAGGTCAAGCCTGTACACCGTGACTCCGCCCGGATACCAGTTGCCCATCGCAACCGCGTTACCAGCCGCGTCGATCGCCATTGAGAAAATAGCGTCGCCGGTGGCGATACCCGTGATCGCTCCCTGGAACACCATTGCGCCTGTCAATCGATCCATCTTGTATAGATCGGTTAGATGCACGACCCAGATCGTGTCTGTCACCTGGTCGTAGTCGATAGCAAAATTGTTCCACCAGTTCGTGCCGGAGTAGGCCGAAGACCAACCGCGACCGTCGGCAGGATTGAAGTAGTTGACCCGATTCCCGCTTGCGTGACTTTGAATCGAGTACAGGAACGCACCATCGTGGGCAATTGCCGAGGATTGCACAAAACTAGGTGGAAGCGTGACTTGCGGAACTCCCGTCGCTGGATCAACGATGCACAGCGCGCACGGGCCACCCATCGAATACATATATTCGGGTGCCGATTGTGCCGTCGCAACATGGATGGAGCACAGACTACTTGCGACGACCAGAAGGAGCCGACCAACCCGACTGCACGCGTTTGACCACTTCATCGATATTCCGCCTGGAGGTTACTCCAAAGGAGATCCGTGTGGCTTCGCTCAAGCACGAATTGGCTGGCGAAGTACTCCTCGTCGCAAGGACCTGCGGCGCACTCGTCGTCTGAGTAGGTGAAGAGCGCGAACGAGATCTGCGAAGCCGGGTTCGAGAACGGGCGGAGGTAGGAGGTTGGGATTCCGCTATAAATCCAGATCCGCGGCGCCAGCGGACCAAAGCCGACGTACTTCCAGTCGTAGTCGATTGAAAGCGAGGGATTCCACACCGAACGCGGCAGGGTTGCGGGCGGTTGATTCCAGGCGGTTGAAGACACGGGCGCTCGCTTGTAGTGCAACCGCATGCGATCCCCTCCCGCCATCGCGACTCCGCCGGCGACCCGCGGCGCGATCAGGTATCGCACCGGCTGCCCAGGCGCCGCGTCGGGGTTCAACTGTGCGTTCGGCACGTTGTGGCTGTTCGAATCGTTGCCGTAGCTTCCCGCCATGGTGAGGAAGTGTACTTCGTCGAACCCGATGTCGGGGGAACCGTTGACGACGCGCGGATTGCCGTAGTGCTCGCCTTCCCACTCGAACGGGTCGACATCGCGAATTGGTTTCAGGTCGAACACCGTGCCGTTGGCCATAGCGATGTAGCGCGTGGCGCCCCCCGGCACGGGCGCGATTCCTTGGTCGAGGAGCGGGGATTCCGGCAAGAGGCGCCAATCGACGCAGCTCGACACAAGCCCAGTGCAGCTCAGGAACTCGCCGACGAACAGTGGGTCCCATCCATTGGCTCCGCCGTCGTAGATCTCGACCGCCGGATTCGTCGGCGGCGAGGCGGGGGTACACGTGTGCGTCGTCGCGCACGCCGTGCCGCAAAACGCTCCCGTATGCGTGGCTGATCCGCCACAGTCCCAGCCGGCGAAAAAAACTCCGGTCGGCGGGACGACGATCGATCCCTGCATCGGCACGGACCAAAAGCCGGTGTAGAAGCCGGAATTCGTCGGCATGTTCATGGAGCCGCCGTTCGTACTACCCACGCGCGAAGACGCATACGCGTTCGTGCGCAGGTACACAGGCAAACCCGACGCGTTGGCAATCGTGTCCAAGTCATCGATTCCAAGCATCGCCATCGGCATCGGCTGGCCAGCGGCCGCCGTGTATGGTCTCGTGCGAAACACGTTGTTGATGAGACCACAGTTGGCCAACCCGCGACTTGACGTATCACAGTCGCGGTTGCTGCCGCCGCAATTCGGGTACGTGAAGTTGATCACGCCGACTGCGTTGGGAAGACAGTCGTAGGTCCAATTCGGAGGGCCGGACGGATCGAGTTGCGAGAAGATGAAAGTGTTGTTCGACAGCAGCACCTTCATATCGATGTACGCATAGTGCGAGACCGAGAAGGCCTGAGCCATCGCGACACCGAAGGTCGGCCCCAGAACGAGTGGTGTGCCCGCCTTCCAGACCCAGCCGCTGCGCAGATCGAAAAGGCAGTTGCTCACGACCACACCGGGCTCCTCAAGTTGGGCAGTTCCCGTTTGGATCGCGAACTGGACATCGCCGCTTTGGAAGGTGAACCCGTCGAAGACTTCGAGCACGTCCGGAATCGGGGATGCGGTGCTGAACCACGGCGCGTACCTGACGTTGGTTCGGTTCGCGTCGACGAGCACCTCGACGAACGAGTAGCCAGTCGTCGTTCCGGTCCAATTCGGACTCGCCGGCCACAAGAAACTCGAGGTTCCGGAACTGCAGGGAAACCCGGTGCGAACGCCGCGAATGATGCAGCGACGTGAGCCGACGCCTTTGACGTGAACGCTGTCCCGCATCCTGATCGGGAACATATCCCCACTTGCGTTCGTGCCGTTGTGTCCACCGATCGGCCCGTAGATGCCTTCGAGGGCGACGACAGTGGCTTGCACCGTTCCGCCGCCACCGATTGACAAAATCTCAGCCTGGGCGCCGTCTATACCGGCTTGGAGCGTCTTGAACGGAAGATCCGGATCGTTGACGTGCGCCGTCACGTCGTTGCCGGAAATCGGGTCGACATAGGCGTGGAGATGAACCGCTTGCAGGCCGGATCCGGGAGCCGCCTGGGCTGTTGCAGCCTTTGCGGTTCCCATTGTTGCGGCGAGCGCTAAGCAGCTCGCGAAGAGTGCGAAACGAACTCCGTGGCGAACGCTATCGATGAGCATGGATTGAGCTGTGCTTCCGTTGCCGGACGAGCGTGAATAGCTTGGCTCCAACAACTTTGAGGATCGTGGGCGTGTGGTTCAAAATCTGAGCACACGAGGAGCGAGGCATCTTTGCAGCTACTCGCTCACCGGTTGCGGTTACCGAAAGCGTTGAGGATTGATCGCGTTCTGCGACCGAGGTGGCCAACGCGCCTGTCAGTTGCCCATGCCGATGAACACGGCGATGCGCGTCGCGTCGATGTCGGCCGCCGGACCGAACAGGCCGACGTCGGTGCCGATCAACTGACGCACGTCGAGGCCGACTTGCCAGAACTCGGAAATCTGCACGGCGACACCGGCGTGGGCGTAGGCACCGAGCGTGACGAAGGTCTCGTTCTGCGTGTTGCGCGTCGTGCCGCCGGGCAGGTCGATGCGCGTGTGCGCGTGCTTGCCGGTCCACGACACCGAGATCCCCGCGCCGACATAGGGCTGCAAAAAACTGTTCGGCAAGAAGGTCTTGTGCGCGCCGCCGTAGAGCTCGGTCGTCGTGCGTCGCTCATAGCGCTTGCCGCCCGTCGCCGTTGCGGGGAGATAGCTCTCGCTGTCCGACGCTTGCCACAGCTCGAGGCCGCCTTCGCCGCCGATCCAACTGTCGGGCGACTCGAAGGCCGATTCGATGCCGATCGACCAGGCCTCTCCGATCGGCGTGTTGTTGTCGAAGGTCTCTTGGGCGAGCAGCACGTGCGACGAACCGAAAGCCGACGCCGGCAGCGCACGCAACGACGCCGCGTTCGACGGCGCGACGCTGCTCGCCACGGGGGCTCTTTCGTTCGACGGCGAAAGCCCCGCATGCGCTGTCCCGGACGTCCACGCGAGGTGCGTCGCGCGCTCGGGATTCGTCGCGGCACACGCACCGAGCACGTTGACGAGCACACACAGGATCGAAAGCTGACGAAGGTTCATGGGCGAGGATTCTCGATGCGGCGAGTGCGCCGCGTTGCAAACGATCGATGCACGAGCACGGCGCGGCGTCACGACCCGAGCTGGCTCATCAAGCGCTCGAGTTGGGTCGAAAGCTGCGCGACCTTGTTTTCCAGCGTCAAAACGCGCGCTTCGAGGTCGGGGCGCGGCGCGACGGCGGTGCGCGGCGCGCTCGCGGACGGTGCATCGAGCGGATGCAGGTCGGCGCACAACAGTTGGACGTAGCGTTCTGAACGCTCGCCCGGCGCCGCGCCGATGCGCTTGACGAGTTCCTTCTCCATCAAGCGCGCAAGCCGCGCCTGCAGCACTTCGAGCGTCGCCGTCGGAGCCATGCGATCGACGCGCCCGCGCAGTTCGCCCGGCTGTTGCGGCCCGCGCATCAACAATTCGGCGAGCACGGCGAGGTGCGCGTCGTCGACGCCGAGCGCTTCACGCGCATTGTGCTTGTAGCGATCGACGCGCGAACCGTCGGTCTTCACATGGCCGGCGAGGTGCTTCATCACCAAGCCTTGCATGGCGACGTGCATCTCCGCCTCGCTGTAGTCGGTCACCGGATGACGATTCGACTTCTGGTTCGCGCCGAGCGTCGCGCTGTTGAGCGACAGCGGATATTGATCGGGAACCGTCAACGCCTTCTCGATCAACACTCCGAGAACGCGCGCTTCGTGGCTGTTGAGATGGAGCTGCGCCATGGCGCGGCATCCTACTCGTTCGCATCCGCGCCTGGCAGCGCGCGCGGCACGAGCAGCACGAGGATTTCATCGGCTGCCGGCGCGTCGTTCGCTTCGCGCTTGACCTCCACGCGCACTTTCGCGTCGGGGTGCGCGAGCGCGACGTACGCGGCGAGGCTGTAGTCGCTGAACAGCATCGACTTCTTGAGCGCCGCTCCGTGGCGCGTCGCGCTCGCGTCGTCGGGATAGGCGTCGATTTCGAGCGTCACACCCGGCTGCGCCTCGGCGAGTTGCCGGTCGAAGCGCTGCAACAAAGCCGCGCTTGCGGAACTGTTCGCGCGGATCTCGTCCCAGCGCCGCGACGTGTCGCCGCCGAGTCCTTG
>CAYHRR010000269.1:0-6122 GCA_964358875.1 uncultured Planctomycetaceae bacterium
CCACTTGCCGACGAGGTTTGAGTTCGCGATCAACACACGCGGCGCTTCGCGGCGCGTGCGCAGCACGCCGACGGGCTTGCCCGACTGCACGAGCAGCGTCTCGTCCGCTTCGAGCCGGCGCAGCGTCGCCACGATCGCCCGGAAGCTCGGCCAATCGCGCGCGGCCTTGCCGCTGCCGCCGTACACGACGAGATTCGCGGGATCCTCGGCCACTTCGGGATCGAGGTTGTTCATCAGCATGCGCAGCGCGGCTTCGGCCGCCCACGTCTTGCACGTGCGCTGCGTACCGCGCGCGGCGCGTTGCGGGCCGATCGGAATGTCGAGGTGCAGGTTCGCCGTGCTGTGCGTGGTGGTCATGGTCGCTGCGTCGTTTTCGCTGCACATATAAGAGGTTCGCGCGAGCGCGCGCGCGAGCGGCGCTCGCTCCGAACGACTTGCGCGGCGCGCTAGAGTACCGGGATGGTCCCAGACATCGAAACGCCGCCGAGCTCCCCCGAGCCCGATCGGCGCAACCCTGAGACGCTGCCCAAGCGCATGCGTCGCCTGTTGATCGGCGCACCGCGCGATCTGCGCGACCGTTCGATCTTCCATCGCCTCGCGCTGATCCCGCTGCTCGCTTGGGTCGGTCTCGGCGCCGACGGATTGTCGTCGTCGGCCTACGGTCCCGAAGAGGCCTTTCACGCACTCGCCGAGCACAAGCACCTCGCGCTCGTGCTCGCGCTCGCGACCGCAGCCACGGTGGCGATCCTGTCCGCTTCGTACAGCTACATCATCGAGGACTTTCCCTCGGGCGGCGGCGGTTACTCGGTGGCGAGCAAGCTGCTCGGTCCGCGGGTCGGAGTGGTTTCGGGCTGCGCGCTGCTGATCGACTACGTGCTGACGATCACCGTTTCGATCTCGGCCGCGGGCGACGCGCTGTTCAGCCTCGTGCCCCACGCTGCCATGCAGTGGAAACTCGTGCTCGAGATCGCCTTCATCCTCGGCCTGACGCTGCTCAACCTGCGCGGCGTGCGCGAGTCGATCCTCGCGATGTTGCCGATCTTCGCCGTCTTCGTGATCACGCACATCGTGTTGATCAGCGCCGGCATCGGCTCGGGCTTGGCGGACTTCCATGCCGCCGGTCGTTCGCTGCCGCAAGAGTTCAACGGCACGCACGAGTCGCTCGGCCTGGCCGGCACGCTCGCTTTGATCGCCTTCGCGTATTCGCTCGGCGGCGGCACGTACACGGGTATCGAGGCCGTTTCGAACGGCGTGTCGATGATGCGCGAGCCGCGCGTCGCGATGGCGCGGCGCACGATGATCTACCTCTCGATCTCGCTCGGTGTGACTGCGGCGGGATTGCTCGTGTGCTACTTCCTCAAGGGCGTCGAGTTCACGCCCGGCAAGACGCTCAACGCGGTGCTCGCCGCGGATGTCGGCGCGCGCATGGGCCTGGGCGAGTGGTTCGTGATCCTGACGCTGCTCTCGGAGGGCGCACTGCTCGTCGTCGCAGCGCAGGCCGGATTTCTCGACGGGCCGCGCATCCTCGCCAACATGGCGGTGGACTCTTGGGTGCCGCGCCGCTTCGCGAGCTTGTCCGAACGCTTGACGACGCAGAACGGCATCCTGCTCGTCGGTGGCGCTGCGCTCGCGGCCTTGCTCTACACGCACGGCAACGTGCAGATGCTCGTGGTCATGTACAGCGTCAACGTGTTCGTCACGTTCACGCTTTCGATGTTTGCGATGCTGCGCCACTGGTGGAGCCAAACGCGGCGGCCGAAGCGCAAGCGACACGTGCTGCTGTTCGCGGTGAGCTTCGTGATGTGCGCGACGATCCTCGCTGTGACCGTGTACGAGAAGTTCCTGGGCGGCGCTTGGGTGACGATCCTCGTCACCGGCAGCGCGGTGGCGTTGTGCTTCGTCATCCACCGTCACTATGCGCGCGTCAGCCGCGCCTTGATCGAGTTGGACTCGGTGCTCGATCAACCGCGAGCCGCGACCGGCGTGAAGCCGCTGCCGCTCGATCCCACGAAGTCGACGGCGGTGGTTTTCGTCGGCGGCTACAGCGGCGTCGGCGTGCACACGTTTCTGTCGGTCGTGCGCTCCTTCCCCGACCACTACCACAACTACATCTTCGCCTCGATCGGCGTCGTCGACTCGGGCGTGTTCAAGGGCGCCGACGAGATCGAAGCGCTCAAGCACAAGACCGAGTCGGACGTGGACAAGTTCGTCGAATTCGCGCGCGCCAACGGTTTGCGCGCCGAAGCGCGCGCAGCGGTCGGCACCGAAGTCGCCGGCGCGGCCGAGACGTTGTGCAGCGAGATCGCCGCGCAATTCCCACGTGTCGTGTTCTTCGGCAGTCGCGTGATCCATCGCCGCGAGACTTGGGCTTGGCGCATGCTCCACAACGAGACGGCCGTCGCGCTGCAGCGCCGCTTGCACGAGCGCGGGCAAACGATGGTGATCCTGCCGGTGATGGTGCGCTGAGAGCCGGCCGCGTGAGTCCGCCCGGCTTTGCGCTACCATCCGCCGCGCATGCACGGCTCCGACTCTCGACGCGGTGATCTCCCCAAGTGGCTGTGGCTGTTCGCGCCGTTCGTGATCCTGGTCGTGCAGGTCGCGGCGCGCTCGGGCAGCGACGAAACCTACTGGAAGTGGATGCGCAGCGAAGTCTCCGTGCCGGAGCTCGGCACGGTGTTCTGGCTCGTGCTCGCGATCGTCGCGGTGCTGGCGCTGCTCGTGCGGAACACGCGCGGCGCGCCGACTTGGTACACGGCCTTTCTGGCGTGTTTTGCAGCCGGAGCGATCTACTTCTGCGGCGAGGAGGCGAGCTGGGGACAGCACTACTTGCACTGGAACACGCCTGAAGCGTGGGCGGCGGTCAACGACCAGAAGGAAACCAACCTCCACAACATCAGCGCGCTGCTCGATCAGTTTCCGCGCTTGATGTTGACGCTCGCAGCTTTGGTCGGCGGTGTCGTCGTGCCGATCGCGCGTTCCAAACGGCCCGCGCTGTTCCGGCCGGGGACGCTGCTCGAACGCCTCGGGCCGACCTACGTGTGCATGCCCGCGGCACTGCTCGCACTGACGATTCGCCTGCCGCAGAACTTGTGCAACGCGCTCGAGCTCGAGCTGCCGCACGTGCTCGACATGCAGCCGGGTGAATTCGTCGAGTACTTCCTGGGCATGTTCCTCGCGATGTACGCGCTGTCGATGTGGCATCGACGGAGCGCAGCGACGGTGAGCTGAATTGCGCGGCGCGGCGCGGCGAGTGTTGGGCGCGCTCGCATTGATTTGCGCTTGCGCGACGTCGTGCGCGAGCGTTCGCGCGAGCCACCTGCGCGCAGAGCCGTGGAGCGACGGCTTCACGGCGCAAGCCGACGATGCCTGGCAGTGGAGCCCGAGCGCCGCGCTGGCCGTCGCGGTGCCGCTCGCTTTCGCACTCGATGACGAAGTCGAACGGGCGGCGGAGCAGCACGCGTACGTCACCGGCGGCGACACGGCTTGGGGCGACGCACTGACGCTTGCGCTCGGCCTCGGTTCGCTCGGTTACGCCTGGTACGGCGAAGCTGGAGCGCAGCGCGCGGAGGCGGCGGCGGAAGCGCTGCTCGCGACGGCCGCGACCACGCAACTGCTCAAAGCTGTGCTCGCGCGCGATCGCCCCAGCGGCAGTTCGAACAACTCGTTTCCATCCGGGCACACTTCGTTCGCCTTCGCGGGCGCAGCCGTGTTCGCGCGCACGATCGAACAACAGACCGGCAGCCGACTCGGCTACCTCGCCTTCGCGCCGGCGCTGTACGTCGGCATCAATCGCGTCGAGGCCGAGCGTCATTGGCCGAGCGATGTCGCCTTCGGCGCGCTGCTCGGCACCGTGCTGACGAACTGGATCTGGAACGCGCACTTCGGCGACGGCGAACGCGAAGCGATCTTCGCGACGAAGGCGCGGACGACGTGGCGCATCGAGCCCTGCGTCGACGACGAGCGCTGCCTCGTCGGCGTCACTTGGTCGTGGTAGCGCGCGACCACGCCGCGAGGACCATCCAACGGCCCTTCGAGTAATTGAAGCCTTCGACGGAGGCGAGTTCGTCGGGCAGCGTCGCGCCGGTGCGCGCCGCGAACTTCGCCATGTCGTCGCGCGGCGCGACGAGCACGCCGGGCGTCACATCCTCGAACCAAGCCGCGAGTTCGTCATCTTTCGACACGCGCGCAACCGGCGTGCGCTGCATGTAGAAGATCAAGCTCGGCTCGTCGAACTTGTAGGTCGTCACCGACACGTCGTCGGCCGTCTTCGCGCGCAGTTGCAGGGCGAGCCGCGGTGCGAGCTTCAACTCCTCAGCGGCCGGCAGCGCGACAAAGGCGATCCACGCGTGCAACGCAATGGCTGCTGCGATCGCGGTCCAACTCGTCTTGCGCGCGGACGGGCCGGCGCGCGCGACGAAGCACGCGCCGGCGGCGGCGATCAACGCAGCTCCGCCACACGCAACGCGCAACGCGAGCGTCGGCGCGAGCGCGACTCCGACGACCACGAAACCAAGTGCGAGCAGTGAGACGAGCGCGACGTACGCGATCTTGCCGATGCGTCGCGCGCGTGGTGCGAACGCTCCGTGGTCGGCAAGCGCCGCGACGGCGAGCGCCAGCGCGGGGAACAACGGCAACGCGTAGTGCGGCAACTTGGTCGCGACCGCGCTCATCAGCAGCATCGTCGTGACGATCCAAGTCGCGAGCAGCACGCGCATGCGTCGCTCGAGCAGCGTGCCGCGGAACAGCGCAAGCACCGCGCCGGGCAGCAGCGGCAGCCACGGCAGCGCTCCGAGCACGGCGACCAACTCGTAGTAGTAGAAGAAGCCGAAGGGCTTCGCGCCGTGCCCCTCCATCGGATCGGCCATGCGATCGACGACGTGGTGACCGAGGCCTTGCGCGAGGTAGCGCCCTTCGGTCGCAGCGTTCGCCGGCAAGCCCCACGCGACGAACAACGCCGTCGCTGCAAGTGCGGCGCCGCACACTCCGAGCGCGAGCGTGCGTGCGTTCGGCAACTCGCGCCGCAGCACGAACAGCGCCGGCAGCATGCCGAGCAGCGGCACCGCGACGCCGACCGGTCCTTTGACCAACTGCGCCGCAGCGAGCGCCACGACGAGCCCGAGTGCGTTGCGCGCGTTCCAACCTTCGAAAAGCGCTGACGCGAAACACGCGAAGGACCACGTGATCGCCGCGCACAACACGGCGTCGGTCGTCGCCGTCGAACCCGTGCCGAACACCATCGGAGCTGCGGCGAAGGTCGCGACCGTTAGCACACCGAGCTTCGGCGCGACGCGGCGCGCGAGCGCGAGCAACGCGAGCGCCGTCAGCCCCGTCGCGAGCGGCGCGGCGAGCCGCACGGTCCATTCGGCGACGCCGAACAGGCTCACGAAGCTCGCCATCAACCAATAGATCAGCGCCGGCTTGTGCAGCCGCTCCGCACCGTTGAAGTGCGGCACGAGCCAATCGCCGCCCTGCGCCATCTCGACCGCCGCCTGCGCAAAACGCGGCTCGTCGCGATCCCACAACGTCGAACGCGTCGTGACCGCGATCAGGAACAGCACGACGCCGACGACGAGCAGGCGCGCGCGCGTCGTGTCCCGAGCGCCGCCGTCGTCGACGCGCTTCTCGCCGCTCGAGCTCATGCGTAGCAGGCGCCTTGCAACCGCCGACGCCTCACGCGAGCAACGCGCCGACCGCGCGCTCCGCCGCTTCGACGAGCGCGCCGCTCTCGAGCAATTCACGCGCTGCACGCATGTCGTCGTACAGGTAGCGATCGCTCTCCAATTTCGCGACGCGCGTGCGCAACAAAGCATGGATCGCGTGCGCTCCATCTCCCGCGCGCAGCTGCGCGTTGAACTCGCGCGCCTGCGCCGCGCACAACCACTCGATCGCGAGCACCGCCGTCGTGTTGTCGCAGATCATGCGCGCCTTGCGCGCCGCGGTGACGCCCATCGAAACGTGGTCTTCTTGATTCGCGCTGGTCGGAATCGTGTCGACCGAAGCCGGGTGCGCGAAGGACTTGTTCTCGCTCGCCAAGGACGCCGCCGCGACCTGCACGATCATCAAGCCCGAGTTGAGGCCTGGTTTCGGCGTGAGGAACGCGGGCAAACGCGAGAGATCGGGAT
>CAYHRR010000270.1:0-6069 GCA_964358875.1 uncultured Planctomycetaceae bacterium
TTCCGGCGCAGCTCGTCCTTGCCGCCGACCGCGATCTCGTGGTTGCACGTGGTGCCTTCGCAGCCCCAGAACGGCAGCGGCGTGCCCCAGTAGCGATCGCGCGAGATGTTCCAGTCGACGTTGTTCTCGAGCCACTCGCCGAAGCGACTCGTGCCGACTTCCTCGGGGACCCAACGCACCTTCGCGTTGAGGTCGAGCATGCGCTGCTTCAACGCGGTCGTGCGGATGAACCACGCCGGCGTCGCGAAGTAGAACAGCGCCGTGTTGCAGCGCCAGCAATGCGGATAGCTGTGCGACTCGCGCGCCTTCTTGAACAGCAAGCCGCGCGCTTTGAGGTCCTCCATCAAGGCCTCGTCGGCGTCCTTGAAGAACGTGCCGCTCTTCACCGCGGCGACGTCGCACGCGAAGCGTCCGTCGGCGCCGACCGCTTGCACGACGTGCAGGCGATTGCGCTGCGCGGTCGCCCAGTCGTCCGCTCCGTAGCTCGGCGCCTGATGCACGATGCCCGTGCCGTCGTCGACGGTCACGTACTCAGCTGCGTAGACGCGCTGACTCGCCGCAGCATCGGGTTGCCACGCGCCGGGATCGACCGTCGGCACGTTCGCGTCGAACAGTCGCACGTAGTGCGTGCCGACGAGCTCCGCGCCTTTCTTGCGCTCGAGTTCTTCGAACTCGCCCAGCACGACCTTCGCGCGCTCCGCGACGATCCACACGATTTCGTGGCCGGCCGAGCCCTTTTCGGCGCCCTTCGCGACCGGCAACGCGACGCGCGCGCGCACGTAGTCGCGTTCGGGATGCACGGCGAGCGCGATGTTCGACGGCAAGGTCCACGGCGTCGTCGTCCACGCGAGCAAGCTCTCGCGTTCCGTTCCACGCTGCTCGGTGAACACGAAACGCACGATGACGCTCGGATCGAGGACGTCCTTGTAGACACCCGGCTGACCGAGTTCATGCGACGACAAACTCGTTCCGCAGCGGCCGCAATACGGCAACACGCGCTTGCCGCGGTACACGAGCCCCGCTGCGTGCATTCGCGCGAGCACGTGCCACACCGAATCGACGTACTGCGCGTCGTAGGTCACGTAGGGCTTGTCGTAGTCGAGCCAAAAACCGATGCGCGCGCTGAGCTTCTCCCACTCGTCCTTGTATTTCCAAACCGACTTGCGGCACGCGTCGTTGAAGCGCGCGATGCCCTGCAGACCGGTCGCGGGATCGAGCGCGAGCGCTTCGATCGCCGGTTTTCCGCTGATTCCGAGCTGCTTTTCGACCTCGAGCTCGACCGGCAGACCGTGTGTGTCCCAACCGGCTTTGCGCTCGACGCGCTTGCCTTGCATCGTCTGCCAACGACACACGGCATCCTTCAAGGTGCGCGCGAGCACGTGGTGGATGCCGGGTCGCCCGTTCGCCGTCGGCGGACCTTCCCAGAACACGAAGGCCGCGCCGTCTTTCCGCGCAGCGAGCACGCTCTCGAAGGTCTTCTGTGCCTGCCAGTGCGCGAGCACGGTGTCTTCGGCGGCGGACGGATTCGACGCGTAATCCGCGGGCAACGCTGCACGATGCGCGCCGCCGCCGGAGTTGGTTTCGACGCTCATGAGAGCGCGTCTTCTACCAAGCCTGGGTGCGGATTTCCGCCGCGATGCGCTCGGCGAGTTCCAAGGCGCGGTATCCATCAGCGCCCGTGACCTCGGGCGCGCGCTTGGTGCGCACCGCGTCGAGGAACGAATCGAGCTCGGCCTGCAGCGGTCGTTCGTGGCCGGCGAGATCGAGTTCGGCGAGCTCGAGCATGCCGCTCGACACCAGATCGGTGCGCGCCGCGATTTCCTCGGGGGTCAAGTTGGCGAGTGCGAATTTGCCCTCGATCCAGCGCGGGCCTTTTTTCACGACGAGCCCGTAGTTCTTGTGCAGATCGAGGCTGACGTAGGCCGTCGACGAGAACATGCGGAAGCGACGCGTCGGCGCCAGCGAGGCGCGGCTTGCGGTCACCGCGGCACGCGCGCCGTTCTCGAAAATCAAGCGCACGTTGGCCATGTCCTCGTGCTCGGTCAGGATCGCGCCGCCGACGGCGTCGAAGGAGCGCACGGGCGAGCCGACGAGATCGAGCACGAGGTCGAGGTCGTGGATCATCAAATCGTGCACGACGCCGATGTCCGTCGAGCGAAAGCTGAACGGCGCGAGGCGATGGCATTCGATGAAGCGCGGCACGATGCCCATGTCGCGCACCTTGCGCAGCCCGGGCTGAAAGCGTTCGACGTGCCCGACCGCGAGCGCAGCGTGACCGCGCTCGGCCGCGTCGAGCAACGCGCGCGCGGAATCCAAGTCGTGCGCGATCGGCTTCTCGACCAGGCAGGCGATGCCGCGCTCGAGCAGCGGCACGGCGACGGCGGCGTGGAAAATCGTCGGCACAGCGACGATCACCGCTTCGACGCCGGCAGGACACGCGGCGAGCACTTCGGCCGCGCTCGAACCCGCGAGCACGCGCGCCGGACACTTCAATTCGTCGGCGACCTTCGCAGCGCGCGCGGCGTCGACGTCGACGACCGCGGCGAGCTCGACATCCGCACGAGCGGCGAGGATGCGTGCGTTGAACGTGCCGAGGTGGCCGACACCGAACACTGCAGCCTTCAGCTTGCGCGGCTCAGACGGCATGCACGCCTCCGGCGATGCGCTCGCGACCGAGGCGGAAGAAGGCCTCGCGCATACTCTCGCGGAAGCGGCCCTTGAGCCCGCGCGCCTGCTCGTCGAGCGACACGCATAGCTCGAGCACTTCGGCGGTCACCTCGGGCAGCGCGCGCAGCACTTCGACGGACTGCCGCTGCGGATTCCCCGAGCGGTACAGCAGTTTGAAGGCGTTGTGCAGCGCGAGAATCTGCTCGGGCGTGAAGCCCGCACGTTCGAGTCCGACCTCGTTCAAGTTGCGCACGCGCGCCTGGTGGCCTTCGAGCAGCATGAACGGCGGCACGTCCTGCGACACGCGCGTCATGCCGCCGATGTAGGCGTAGCGACCGATGGTCACGAACTGATTCGCAGCAGCAGCGCCGCCGATGTTCGAACCGTCGCCGACCTTGACGTGGCCGGCGAGCAGCACGCCGTTGGCGAGGATCACCTTGTCGGCGAGCTCGCAGTCGTGCGCGACATGGCAGCAGGCCATCAACAAACAGCCGGAACCGATCTTGGTCAACGCCCCGCCTTTGACCGTGCCGCGATTGATCGTCACGAACTCGCGCACCGTGTTGGCGTCGCCGATCTCGAGCCAGGTCGGCTCGCCGCGGTACGACAGATCTTGCGGCGGACCGCCGAGATTCGCTTGTCCGACGATCACGTTGTCGCGCCCGATCGACGTGACTCCGTCGATCACGACGTGCGGCCCGATGTGCGTGCCGTCGCCGACCTTGACGTCGCCGCCGACGACCGAGTACGGCCCGACGACGACATTGAGGCCGAGCTCCGCGCCTTTGGCGATCACCGCCGTGGGATGGATCAATGTGCTCATGGTCAGCTCTCGATCATCGTGAACATGAGCGTCGCCTCGCACACCACGCGCCCCGCGACGGTGCCTGTCCCGCGCACTTGGCCCGTTTCGCCCTTCATCCGCAGCGTTTCCACTTCCAGACGCAGTTGATCGCCGGGCACCACCGCGCCGCGCAGCTTGACCTTGTCGATCGACCACAACACCGCGAGTTTGCCGGTGTATTCGAGCTTGCGCAGCAGCAGCACGCCCGCGAGCTGCGCCATCGCCTCGAGCTGCAACACGCCGGGCATCACCGGTTGGCCGGGGAAGTGTCCCTGGAAGAAGGGCTCGTTGATCGACACGTTCTTGATCGCCACGGCGCGCTGGTAGCCGTCGATTTCGATCACGCGATCGATCATCAGGAACGGATAGCGGTGCGGCAGGAGCTTCATCACCTCGCGGATGTCGAGACCGCTTTCGCGTTGGATCAGGCCGCCGGTCTCCTTCTCCTGCATCAGGTCGACGAGGCGCCGCACGAGTTCGGCGTTGGTCGAGTGGCCCGAACGCGTCGCGATTACGTGCGCGTGCAAGTCCGCGCCGAGCAGCGACAAGTCGCCGAGCAAGTCGAGCATCTTGTGGCGCACCGGCTCGGCGCTCATGCGCATCACCGTCTGCGGATCGCCGAGCACGACCGTGTTCTCGCGCGTCGCGCCCTTGCCGAATCCGGCCTGTTGCAACTTCTCGACTTCGCTCGCCAAGCAGAACGTGCGCGCCGAGGCGATTTCCTTGGCAAAGCTCTCGGGCGTGATCTCGAGCTGCAGCGAGCCGCCCTGCACGTCGGGATCGTCGAAGCTCGCGATGTACTGCAAAGTCAGCGCGGGCGTTTCGCTGGGCAGCGCGACCAAGGTCGCCGATTTTTCGCGCACGTAGATCGGTTGCTCGAGGCGAAAGCTGCGCGCCTCCGCGCGTTGATCGACGCTGCCGGTTTGTTGGAACAGCTCGAGGAACGTCTGCGCGCTGCCGTCCATGCCCGGCATTTCGGCGCCGTCCATTTCGACGCGCAGGTTGTCGATGCCCAGGCCCGCGCACACGGCGAGCAGATGCTCGACGGTCTCGACTTCCGCGTTGCCGCGCTTCAAACGCGTGCGCAAGTCGGCCTTGACGCGGTACTGGATGCGCGCGGGAATCGGCGCCGAATCGGGGATGTCGATGCGCACGAATTCGATGCCGGTGCCCTGGGGCGCGGGCAGGGCGCGCGCGCGCACCGTCGCGCCCGAATGCAGCCCGGTGCCGGTGAATTCGACCGGTGTGCGCAGCGTGCGTTGCAAGCGACTCATTGCGCGTCTCCTGTGCGGAGTTCGAGCGCGCGTTCGAGTTGCTTGACGCGCTGCTCCAGTTCACCGAGGCGGCGCAGCTGCGCGAGTTGGCGCAGGAACCGGCCCTTGGGTTGCGCCCAGATGCCCATCCAATCTTCGCCGGCGGGCACGTTCTCGAACACGGCGCTGCCGCCGCCGATGCGCGCGCCCGCGCCGATTTCGAGCTGCGGCGCGACGCCGGTTTGGCCGGCGAGCACTGCGCCGCGGCCGATGGTGGTCGAGCCTGCGACGCCGACTTGCGCGATCAAGAGCACGTGTTCGCCGATCTGCACGTTGTGTCCGACATGCACGAGGTTGTCGAGCTTCGAGCCGCGGCCGATGCGGGTCGCGCCGAAGCGCCCGCGGTCGATCGCGCAGTTCGCGCCGATCTCAACCTCGTCCTCGACGATCACCGAGCCGCCGTGCGCGACCTTGCTCCAGCGTTCCAAGCCTTGTGCGCCCAGCACCGGATCGAAGCCGAAGCCGTCGGAACCGAGCACCGCTCCCGCATGGATGGTGCAGCGCGCGCCGACTTGGACGCCGTCGTAGAGCACGACGTGATCGAAGAGTTCACTCGCAGCGCCGACGCTCGCTCCGTGCGAAACGACGACGTGGGCATGCAACGCGGCGCCGGCGTCGATGCGCGCGTCGTCGCCGATCACACAGTGCGCACCGATCGCGGCACTCGGGGCGATGCTCGCGCTCGGCGACACGATCGCGGACGCGTGCACACCCGGCGTCGGGCGCCGCGGCAAGCGCTCGAAGGCGGCGAGCACGCATTCGAAGGTGCGATTGGCGTCGTCGCTGCGCAACAAGGCGATGTCCTTGCGCGCCACCGCGAGTCCGCGCGGAACGACCAGGGCTCCGGCGTGGGTTGCCGCGAGCTCGCGCTGGTAGCGCGCGTGGCCGTAGAAGCTGATCTCGTCCTGCGCCGCTTCAGCGAGCGCCGCCGGGCCGCGGATGCGCGTGTGCGCGTCACCCTTCAGCGGTGCGCCGCACAGCTCGAGCGATGCGCCGCACAAGTCGGCCAATTCCTGCAACGTGCGATAGGTCATGTCAACGAGCCCAAAACTAGGGCCCCTCGGGCGTTCTACGGAGCGAACGTGCCCGTCGAAGCGGCGCGAATAGCGCTGTTCGCGGGGCGGCTGCTGTATCCGCTGCGCGCGAGACTGTCAATTCCGGCGCCACTCGCGCGGCGCTAGCCCGACCTGTTCATGAGCCGCGTAGCGAGAGCGCGAAAGCGCCTGGCCCGCAAGGCGCGACGCC
>CAYHRR010000271.1:0-4760 GCA_964358875.1 uncultured Planctomycetaceae bacterium
CTGCTCGAAATCCTCGATCGGCGTGTTGCGCGTGTTGGTCATGTGCGAGTGCAACGCGTGAGCACCGTCGGCGCCGCGCGATGCTCCCGCGCCGCCCGCGATCGTCTCGTAGTAGGTGAACGCGCTACCCGCCGCGTCGACGCCGCCGAAGGACAGGTTGCTCATCGTGCCGGAACTCGCGGCGGGCATGCGACCGGGCAGCAGTTTCGACAGCGCGCCGAACAACACGTCGACGATGCGCTGACTGGTTTCGACGTTGCCGGCGGCGACGGGCGCCGGATAGAGCGCGTCGACGATCGAGCCGCGGCGCGTGAGGATTTCGACATTGCGCAGCACGCCTTCGTTGGTCGGCGTGTCGGAGGCGAGCAACACGCGCAAGGCGTAGTACACCGCCGAGACGGTGACGGCGCGCGTCGCGTTGAGGCCGTCGCCGACTTGCGCGTCGCTGGCGCGAAAATCGACGACGAGCTTCGCTCCGCGGCGTGCGCCCTTGCGCTGAAGCGACACGCGGATGGCGAGCGGCCGCGAAGAACCGCGCAGCGGATCGAGCGCGTCTTCGAAGGTCACACGACGCTTGGGCAACGAAAGGAAAAGTTCGGCGCTGCGGCGTGCCGTCCAATCGAGCAAGTCGGAGGCGCGCGCTGCGAGCTGCGCGCGACCGTGCTCGCGCGCCATGGCTTCAATGCGCCGCACGCCGAGATGATTCGCGGCGCTCTGCGCCAACAAGTCGCCTTCGCGCTCGCGCGGCACACGCAGGTTGGCGAGCACGAGTTCGAGCACGTCGCGGCGCAGTCGGCCCGCTTCGATCAATTTGATCGGCGGGATGCGCAGACCCTCGGCGTGAACGTCGTCGGCCGGCGCCATCGAACCGGGATGCGCTCCGCCGACATCGGCGTGGTGTGCGCGGTTCGCCGCGAAGAACGCCGGTTGCTTCGCGCGTCCGAGGAAAATCGGCGTGACCAGCGTGATGTCCGGCAGGTGCGTGCCGCCGCGGTAGGGATCGTTGAGCAGCACGGCGTCGCCCGGCGCCAATTCGAGAGCACTCGTCACGGCGGCGACGCACAGCGGCATCGATCCGAGGTGGATCGGAATGTGCGCGGCCTGCGCGATCATCCGTCCGCGCGCGTCGAACAGAGCGCACGAAAAGTCGCGGCGCTCTTTGATGTTCGGCGAGAACGACGCGCGCTGCAGTGCGACCCCCATCTCGTCGGCGATCGACGCGAAGAGGTGCTGGAAAACATCCAACCGAGCGGCAGACGGCGCCATGCGCGCCGAGGTTAGCAGCGCGAACGAGCCTGCGGGCTCAGCGCTTTTCGTCGGGGAAGTCGAGCACTTCGAAGGGCGTGAAGTCGAGCGACTCCCAGCGCACGATCGGCACGATGCGCGTGTTTTCGCCGTCGTTGTAGCGCCACACCACCGAGCGCACGGTGCGCACGAGCCCCTTGCCGCGCACGTCGTCGCGCGCGTCGTCGGCGTTGGGCGCGCCGAGTTGGCCGCCGAAATCTTGCTCGGTGCCGGTCTTGCGCCGCGCGGTCACGTAGATCGAGAACACATGGCTCTGCGTGCCGAGCATCTGGCTGAGCTTCGCCTTGGCCTGCTCCTCGAGCCGGTCGTAGCCGTCGATTTCGGAGAGCTCTTCGAGCGCGTCGAAGACCTGACGCTTGATGACTTCGTTGCCGTATTCATCGAGCGTCGGTTCCTCTTCCTCTTCCGCGTCGCTGCTGTCCGACTTCTGCTCTTCCTTCTCTTCGAGGTTGCGGTACTCGACGATCGAGTCCCAGAAGCGCGAGGGCACCTCGCGGTCGTCGATCAACGCTTTGAGCACGCACACCGGCGCCGTGTTCACGTTGACCGCGATGCCCCAGTTGGGCTCGCTGCTCTCGCCACCGGCACCGCCGCCGGCCGCGCCCGAACCGGCGCCGCCCGTGCTGCCTGTTCCTCCCGTGCCGCCTGCCCCGGTGCCGCCCGCGCCTGTGCCGGACTGACCGGAGCTGTTGCCTGAGTTGCCGCCCGAAGTGTTCTTGCCTCCGGCGCTGTTCGCCGCGCCGCCCTGAGCGTTCGCGCCGCTGCCGCCCGCAGCTCCTCCCGCGCCGCCGACGGCTCCGGCGCCGGGTCCGCTGATCACGGAGCTCCACACCGTCAGGTAGGCGCCGAGCGAGTGGACGATGTAGCCGCGCTCGTCGCGAAAATCGCGGAACAGACCCGGGTCGAGGCGATCGAGGATCTCGAACTCCTTGAGGGTCAGCGGCATGCCGAGCTCTTCCTTGTCTTCGTTGTCGGAGAGCAGCTTGGGCTTGGGCAACGACGATTCGGAGCGGTGCTTCAGGTGCGTGCGGATCGACTCGGCGATGCGCAGGGCCTCCGAACGATCGATGTCCGCCGCCGAGCCGTCGCGGAACATGTCGATCACGCGCGCGACGCGTTCGAAGCAGGCTTCCGCTTCGTCCTCGTCGTCGGCGAGCATGCCGAGCAAGTTGATCTTGGCGTCTTCGTCCTGCACGAGGATGCGCAGCTCGATCTCGCCGATCGTCGCGCGTTGCGGCTTGCCCCAGGAGTCTTCGCGCGAGTCGACGGGCGCGGATTCGCCGCCAGCTGCAGGTGCCGCGCCGCCGCCTGGTGCAGCCGACGCGCCGCCCGCAGCCGCGCCGCCGGCGGAGTCGGCTCCCGCCGCGCCGCCGGCCTCACCGTCGGTCTTCAAACGGTCGTAGACCTCTTGCAACGACGACTCGATGGCGAGGTCCATCTGCGTCGAAGTCACGTCGTTCTGCGCGACGCGCAAGTCCGCCGAGGTCGAGAACCACAGCTGGAACACGATTGCGTAGAGCACGATCAGCATCAGGAAGGCCATCAACAACGCCGAGCCGCGTCGTTCGGCGCTGACCGTCGACGCTGAGGGTGCGATGAGCTTCATGGCGGATCTGGACGATGGCCGAGCGCGTTTCTTCCGCGCGGCGATCGGCGGCGGAGTCTAGAGCCCCCCGGCGCGGCTCAGAACTGCGTATTGAGATCGCTGCCCTGCAGGATGCGCGGGCGGATGAAGAACAGCACGTTGGTCTGTTCCTTGCGCGTGTACTTCGAACGGAACAGGTAGCCGAGCAGCGGGATGTCGCCGATCAGCGGCACCTTGCGCTCGTTTTCGACGGTGCGCTCGGTGATCAAGCCGCCGAGGATCACCGCTTGGCCCGGTTGCAGGTAAACGACCGTTCGCGCGCTGCGCAGCGACAGCACCGGAACCTGGACTTCGGAGCCGTCGGCGGCGAACAGCACTGTCTCCGAGCCGGATTGCTGCGACTGCTCGACGTCGATGTTGAGCGCGACGGTGCGCGTGCCGACGACGCGCGGGACGACGTACAGCTTCACGCCCACTTCCTTGAATCCGATACCGCCCGTGAAGCCGCCGGTGTTGTTCAAGCTGTTGATGTTTAGGAACGGCAATTGGATCGTGTTCGAGATGTCGGCGCGGCCGCCCTCCCGCACGGCGATCTTGGGGCGCGAGATGATTGAGACGTTGTCGCTGATCGAGAGCGCTTCGAGCACTGCGTTGAACGTCACAGCGTCCTGCACGCCGCCGAGCGTCAACAGGCCCTCCACGCCGTCGGAAATATTGGGCGTCTTGCTGTCGAAGCTCTTGACGAACTTGTCGCTCGGGAACTCGAACATCGGCTTGTCCGCCGGTGAATGAACGCCGAGGTCGAGCACGTCGGTCAACGTGATCTCGACGATCTTGGCTTCGATCTCGATCTGCGGCACGCCGGCCGCGAAGAGGTTGATGAAGTCCTCGACCTCTTGGAGCAACTCGGCGCCGGCCGTGACGATCAACCAATCGGCGAGCGGCGTCGGAGTCGCCGCGCCGGCTTTGGCGTCTCGCAGGTCCTGGTACAGCTCGACGTCCCAATTCTCTTGGAGGTCGAGCTTGACCATGTTCGGCGGCGAGACCGGTCCCTTGTCCGCACTCCACAGCGGGAAGTTGCCGTACTCCTTCAACAGCGTCTCGAGCTTCTTGCCGGTGCCGACGCGCAGCGGGAAGGGCTTGGTGATCGTGCCGTCGGGGTAGACCTTGATGCGCGCGCCGAACTGCAGGTACGGATTCTGAGGCGCGTCGGGCGCGGGCTCCGTGGGCTTGGGTTGTGCGGCGAGCGCTGCGCCGGCCACGGTGCCGGGCGGAACGATCGGGTCGTCCATGCCCGTGTCGAGGTCTCTGAACGGATCCTCGCCTTCCATCTCCGTCACGGGCTTGATCGTGCCCTTGGAGAGCAAGTCGCGCAGTTGCTCTGCCGTCAGCGCGGCAACGGCGGCCGGCTTGGAAGGTTTGGAGCCGGAGCTGACGCAAGCGGCGATCAAGCACAGGCCGAGCGCCGCGCACAGCCGACGAGATCGTCTCCAGACAGGCGGGTGTTCGATCATGCAGGTGCCGGCGAGGTGTCGTGAGCGAGCCGGCGCCACGGATAGCGCCACGTAGAGGCTGTGCCAAGCACCGGGCAACTATCGTCGGCCGTTAGGGAGAACCCGCGCCGGGTGTTCGGGGAGTCGGAGCGCGGGCTCAGGTCGGGGAAGGGAGGCGTCGTCGAAGGGCTAGTACTGGGCCTTGACCAGCTCGGTGATGTCCGTGATCGAGTGCCCGTCCTTGTGCTTGATCGCCTTCCACACGCTGCAGTAGCCGTTGGCGGCCTGAACCGTCTCGCAGGCGCTGGTGACGCGCGTACTGCCGGCGGCCACCAGCTTGATGCGTTCCGGGCGCACGCCCAGAACCTCCGCGGCAA
>CAYHRR010000271.1:4770-6040 GCA_964358875.1 uncultured Planctomycetaceae bacterium
TGCCCTCGGGGGTGTCGAGGCCGACCTTGTCTTGCTTGGCCTTCTTCATCTCCGGGGTCGCGTCGAGGCAGGCTTGGAAGTCGACGGTTGCCGGGTTGCTGACCTGGGCGAGGTCGCGCAAGCCGCAGACGTTGTCGCCGGTCTTCGCGATCCAGTCCTTGCCGAACAGAGCGGCGTCCGTCACTTCCACCGACGCACAGGGCGAGGCACACGGCGAGGCGGCCGGGACGGCGGCCGCGAACCAGGACGGATTGAGCAGGGACACGGTCACCAAAGCGATGGAGATGATGTTCATGGCGAGTTCCTCGTTGACGCCGGACAGAACAAAGTCGGGGCCGCGCGCGCCGAGTGAGGCGCGTCCGTCGACACCAGCCGCCGTATCCGCTTGCGAGAGAACGACCTAGGCCACCGAAACTTTGTCGGACCTCGGCTGAGGCGGTGCGCGGCGCCGGCATTGGCGGCCCGCGTTATTCGACATATCTCGACAGCGCAGAGCAGTTAGCGCCCGAAATTTGTCGCCACCGGCTTGGACGTGCGCCGGAAGCGCGTTCCACGTCGACTGCCCTCGCGCAGCAGGAAGCCACGCTCGACGAGGTCGAGCAAGTCGCGCAGCGTGGTCCGCGCCGATACGCCGTCGCGCTCGGCGATCTCGGCGGAGCTGATCCGCGCTCCCGGAGCGAGGCCCTCGAGCAAGCGCTCCTGCCGTTCGCTCAGAGGCGCCTCGACCGCCGTCGACACCGGCCCTATCGACGCGCCTTCCTGGTTGGCGAGATCGAAGTGCTCGGCCGCCACTTCGCCCCCGGCCGCCACGACCGCGGCGCGGGAGAGCACGTTCTCCAACTCGCGGACGTTGCCCGGCCAGTTGTGTTCGAAGAGCACGTCCATCACCTTGGGGTCGACGCCGGTGATCGGACGGTCGGCCGACGTGTTGAAGCGCTTCACGAAGGCCTCGACCAGGTCGGGGATCGCCTGGCGCCGCAGCCGCAAGGGCGGAACCGTGACCTGCGCGACATTGAGGCGGAAGTAGAGGTCGCTGCGAAAGGCACCGCTCTCGACCGCGACCGACAGGTCCTGCGACGTGGTCGCCACGACGCGCACATCGATCGGAACCGGCCGCGTGGCGCCGAGCGGCGTCACCTCGCGCGTTTCGAGCAGCCTGAGCAGGGCCACCTGCCCCGCCTGGGACAACCCGCAGATCTCGTCGAGCACCACGGTTCCGCCCGCGGCGTACTCAAAGGGACCGACGCGGCGGGTGTGCGCTCCCGTGAAG
>CAYHRR010000272.1:0-6020 GCA_964358875.1 uncultured Planctomycetaceae bacterium
CTGAGATCGCCGAATTCGACGGTGACGCCGTCGAGATCGTCCTGCCGGCCCGCGCCGTAGGTCTTGCGCAGCTTGGCGATCGCGCCGTCCTTGTCCTCGATGTGGAAATTGATTTCGCCGCTGGCGTGGTAGCGACGCAGGCTCTCGACGCGGCGCGAGAATTTTTCCGGCGAGCGCGACAGCATCGTCAGCGCGCTGACAAAAGCGATCTCGCCCGAGTCGCTGACGAAGTTGTCCGCGAAGTAGAAGTGCCCCGAAAGCTCGCCTGCGAACACCGCGCCCTTGGCGCGCATGGTCGCTTTGATGAACGAGTGCCCGACGCGGTCGCGCAACGCGACACCGCCGGACTTGGCGATCTCCTCTTTGACGACCCACGACGAGCGCAGGTCGTAAACCACCGGCGCGCCGGGCTTTTTCGCGAGGAATTCGCGCGCGAGCAGGGCCGTCATCAAATCCGCGGAGACCGTGCGGCCGCTTTCGTCGACGAAGCAGCAACGGTCCGCGTCGCCGTCGAAGCCGACGCCGAGATCGGCCTTCGTCTTGCGCGTGAGCGCTTGCACGTCGCGCAGGTTTTCTTCCTTGATCGGATTCGCTTCGTGGTTGGGGAACGAGCCGTCGAGCTCCATGAAGAGCGTGTGCGGCGTGACGTTCTTCAGGCGCGCGAGGATCGGAGGAAGCGTGTAGGCCGCCATGCCGTTCGCCGCGTCGAGCGCGACGGTCAGCGGGCGCTCGATGTTCGCGAAGGCGACGACGTGATCGGCGTACTTCGCGAGCAGGTCGATCGACGCGACCTCGCCGCGCTTGGCCGCAGGCGCCGGCTGCGCCTCCTTGGTCATGCGCTCGATGTCGAGGATCCCGTTCGCCGCCGAGATCGGCCGCGCGCCGCGCGCGCACAGCTTCATGCCGTTGTACTCGCCGGGATTGTGCGAGGCGGTGACGTTGAGGCCGCCGTCGACGTCCTGCGAACCGATGCCGAAGTAAGCCATCGGCGTCGAGCACAGTCCGAGGTCGAGCACGTCGCAGCCGGCGTCGCGGATGCCTTCGATCACAGCCTTCTGCAACTCGGGCGAGTGCGTGCGCATGTCGCGCCCGACCGCGAGCCGCTTGGCCTTCAGCAAGCGCGCGAACGCATTGCCGATCTTGCGCCCAAGCGCCGTGTCGAGCTCCTTCGGGTACTTCCCGCGGATGTCATATGCCTTGAAAATGCCCATCGAAACTGCGTCGCTCCTATGCGTTGGGGGCGCGCAGGATAGCGGCGTCAGCGCGCGTTTTCGCGTGCGTGACGGTCCATCGCGATCTCCGCCCAAAAGCTAGCGTCCGGCATCGTGTAGACGCAACAGCCTTCCGGCTCTAGGCCGATTCGCTCCTCGTGCCGCTTGCGGATCAACTCCCAAAGCTCGCGAGTCGCCTCCGGATCGATCGTTGTGCAACACCCGGAGCACAGGAACGGTTCGCCGGGGGGCGCGCACGGATCTTCACAGGGCGCCATGCGCGCCGACTCCAAGTGCATTGGCTCTGAAGAGAAGAAGCCGTCGTTCGACGGGAGCTCGACATCGAAGTACGGCGGCAAACCCAACTCGTTCTTCAGCACTCGGTAGCCGCCGTGCACGAGTGCGACGTGATCGACGCCGCGATCGCGCGTGCGCACTTCGATCCAGTGACCGCCAGCGACTTCGAGCGCCGCGCGCACGAGGTGTCGGTCATCCTCCGCCAGCAACGCGTCCCCCTCGCTGCCGAAGACGATCAGCGGTTTGTCGCGGCGTGTCGCAATCGCCGAGCACAGTTCGATGTCGACAGCGTGTTTCAAGAATGGCGCCATAAAGCCAGCCGCGAACGCGCCGTGGTATTCGCGCAGCCAGTTCACGGCGACGCTCTCGGCGCGCACAGGAGCGATCATCACCACGAATGCGGGATCCGCGCCGCTTTCGAGCAAGCTCGCGATCGCGAGCGTTCCGAGCGAGGCGCCGCGCACGATGATGCGGCGAGCATCTCCTCGAACGCGTTGCAGAGCTTCGTTCCAGACCGCGAGCGCGTCCTCGCGGAGATGGCGCGGATCGCATTCTCCGTCGGAAGCGCCGACGCCGCGGTAGTCGAGGCACAGCGAGGCGCAACCGCGCGCTTGGAAGTCGGCGAACAACTCGTCGATGTCGAACACGAGCCCGGCAAATTCTTGGCCGGTCGTCACCGACGCGCTCGAGCCGAGGAAGTGCAGCACCAGCGGTCCGCCTTCGGGGCCGGGCACGTACACGCCGCGCAGCTGCTCGCCGCTCGGTAAATCGGCGGACACGCAGCGTGCGCCGAGTTCGCGCAAGCGCTGGGAGAGTTCCAGCGTCGGCTTGCCCGCGGGCTTCACGAGCGGCGGCGTGATGCACGCGCAGGCGAGAGCGACGATGAGTGCGGTGCAGAGGCGATCGAGCATGGCGCGAGAGACTACGCGACGGCGGCGTAAGTGGATGCACCGCGGCGCGCGCTCTACCTTTCGCTTGCCATGACTGAGCACGAACGACACCAATTCGATCTCGAACAGGCGCTCGCCGTGCTCGCGCGCACGCCGGCTGTGCTCGACGCTTGGCTGCGCGATTTGCCTGAAGCGTGGACCAAGTGCGACGAAGGGGTCGAGACCTTCAGCGCGTTCGATGTCGTCGGGCATTTGGTCCACGGCGAGCGCGCGGATTGGATGCCGCGGCTCGCGCGCATTCTCGAGCATGGCGAGTCGCAAGCGTTCGAGGCCTTCGATCGCTTTGCGCAGAGGGAGGAGAGCCGCGGCAAGACGATCGAGCGTCTACTCGATGAGTTCGCGCAGTTGAGGCGCGTCAACTTGACGAAGCTGCGCAGCTTGAAGCTCGATGCGGCGCGGTTGGAGTTGCGCGGTCGGCATCCGGCGCTGGGAATCGTCACTGTTCGCGAGTTGCTCGCGACGTGGGTCGTTCACGACCTCAATCACGTCGCGCAGATCGCGCGCGTGATGTCGAAGCGCTATGTGAACGACGTCGGGCCGTGGAAGGCGTACTTGCCGGTGCTCACGCGATAGGCACGATAAGCGCGCTTCGCGCGCTGACTCGTGACGCACTCGGGCGCAGACGCCCGAGCGCGCCACGAGTTTAAGGGGGAGGACTATGGCAGCAGGACGACGCAGCGTTCTCCGGCCTTCGAGCCACAGGACGCGATGCCGTCCCATCTGCCGCTCTTCCAAAACTTCTGGCCCGCGTCGGCGGCTCGGCGCCGGCGCGGGCCAGGAGTCGCCGCGCGCAGCGCACAAGCGGCGCGACCGTTCGCGACACGCGCACTTCCTTCCAGCTCGCACCGCTCACCACCGACTCGCCTACCCACCCGTGCGGACACCCGTCGCCAAGTACTTCGCAGCGCGCAAGAAAAACCCAAAGCCCCCCTAGCGACGCCACCTCACGCGCCTAGATTCGAGTCCTCAACGGAAGCCTTTAGGCCTCCAACAGCTCGTCGCGATCGTGGACGGAGTCGCACCCCTGAATGAGTGCGGGCCACCAAGCCGGATCGATCCACTCCGGACCGCACGAGCCCGAGGCCGTCGCGCTCGCGACGGCCTCCACCATTTTCGGCGCACCTGGCCGCGCTCGATCGTGCATGCGAGCGGGACCTTGCCCCGCGCAGCGTCCTCCGAGTCGACCATGCGCGCGACGGCGCACCTCAGTGAGGCGCATTGAACGGAGCGGCGAGAAAGCTCTCGATGAGCGGACCGAGTTCCGGCGCGTTGGAGAGGTTGTAGTGGGTGTAGCCCGGGATGATCGCGAGACGCGCGTGCGTCAGCTGCGCGTTCTGCCAGCCCGGATCAGCGAGGCCGCCGCCAAGCAGCGCGAAGAACTCGGCGATGTGCCGCGTCGAAACGGCGTCGTGGTCCGCGTAGACCAGCAGCACCGGCATGCGGAGCCGACGGATTTCGGCCGACCAGTCATAGTCCTCCGTCATCACGGCGCCGAGCTTGTCGAGGAACGGCGCGAAGCGCTCCGGCTGCGGCCAGTCGCGTGCAGCCAGCGCTGTCGGCGTCTCCTTCAGAGCATCGGCGAGCTTCGAATTGACCTGCGCCATGCCCTCCCGCACTTCGGGATACCAGCCCGAGCGCGCATAAGGCACCGACAGCACGACGAGGCGGCGCACGCGGTCGGGGTGTTGGATCGCCGTGCGCAGCGCAACATCGCCGCCGAGCGAATAGCCGGCGACATCCGCGCTCTGCCATCCGAGGTGCTCGATCAACGCGGCGACATCGTCGCCCATCGTCTCCAGGCGCAGCGGCCGCTCGGTGTCGGCGGTGCGTCCATGTCCCTGAAGTTCGACGGCGACGACCTGCCGTTCGGCGGCCAGCGCTTGGACCAGCGGCGCCATCTCTCGAATCGTCATCAAGCCGCCGTGCAGCAGGACGAGAGGTTCGCCGGCTCCATAGATCTCGTGATAGAGCCGGACGCCGTTCACTTCGGCATAGCCCGCCTGTTTCGCCTCGATCGTCATCGTTTGCTCCTGCGGCGTCGCCTGCGCGCGCGTTCCAAGCGGCTGCTCACACAACATCGCAGATGCGCACCCCGGCAGCAGCGGCCCGACCAGTGAAGCCAGTACGGTCGCCACGCTCACTCTCGACCTGTTCATCTCGTTCGACTCCGTTGGTCGTCGCGTCGAAAGCCGACCGCGCGCGCTCCACATGCTTTCGACTCGCCGGCGCTCGGCCTGTGTCTTCCAGCGCACGCGCCCGAGGCCTTCGCACGCGCGGCGGCCTCCATCGATTTCGGCGCGCCTAGCCGCGCTTGAAAACGTCCTCGAGCGCCACCAACACCCGCGCGACGTCCTCGGTGCCCACGTCCATGTGCGTCACGAAGCGCAACGTCGTCGCGTTCTGCGGCAGCACGCGCACGCCGCGCGCGCCGAGCTCGGTCATCAACGAAAGCGGGTCATGTTTGGGGTGCCGCACGCGCACCATCACGATGTTCGACTCGACGTCGCGCGGCGAGCACTCGAGTCCGTCGAAACCGTCGACGACGCTGGCCAATTCCTTCGCGAGCACATGGTCGTCGGCGAGCCGCGCGATGTTGTTGTCGAGCGCGTACATGCCGGCCGCAGCGAGCAAGCCCGCTTGACGCATCATGCCGCCGAGCCGCTTGCGCACGACGCGCGCGCGAGCGAGGAACTCGCGCGGTCCGGCGATCAACGAACCGACGGGACATCCGAGGCCTTTCGACAAGCACACCGACACGGAGTCGGCACACTCGGCGAACTCACGCACCGTGATGCCCGACGCTACTTCCGCGTTGAACAAGCGCGCGCCGTCCATGTGCACCGGAATGCCGAGCTCGCTCGCGAGCTTCTTGAGCGAGCGCAGGTGTTCGAGCGGAACGACGCGCCCGCCGGGACCTTCGCCCGAGCCCATGAACGTTTGCTCGACACAGATCAGCGCGGTCTTCGGACAGTGCAGCGATTTCAAGCGCACCGAGCGGCGCACTTCGTCGAGCGGCATGCGTCCGTCCTGCGCGACGATCGTCGTCGCTTGCACACCGTGCAACGCGCCCGCCGCGCCGGCTTCCCACTGCACCATGTGCGCGCTGCGCTCGACGATGAGCTCGTCGCCGTGCTGCGTCCACGAACCGACCGCGACCGAATTCGCCATCGTGCCCGACGGCACAAACCACGCGCCGTCCTTGCCGAGCATGTTGGCGACGCGTTGCTCGAGCGCTGCGACGGTCGGATCACCGTCGAGCACGTCGTCGCCGAGTTGCGCGGCGACCATCGCCTGCAGCATCTCCGCCGACGGACGCGTGACGGTGTCGCTGCGGAAATCAGCGCTTCCCATGGCTCAGCGCACGCCCGCGGTCGCGAGGCAACTTTTAACGCGCGCCAGCGCCTCGCGGATCTCTTCGAGGCTCGCGGCGTAGGAGAAGCGCAGAAAGCCCTCGCCTTGCGCGCCGAACGCCGTGCCCGACAAGATCGCGACGCCCGCTTCGAGCAGCAGCTTTTCCTCGAGCGCCTTCGACTTGAAGCCCGTCTTCGCCGTGTTGGGGAAG
>CAYHRR010000273.1:0-6013 GCA_964358875.1 uncultured Planctomycetaceae bacterium
GTGCGTGCGCACGCGCGCCGGCCTGTTCGATCTCGGCCACATGGGCCGCGTGCACGTCACCGGCAAGGACGCCGTGCGCTTCCTCGACCGCGTGTGCACCAACTACGTGGCGAAGATCCCGGTCAACGCCATTCGTTACTCGCTGTTCTGCCGCGCCGACGGCAATCCGATCGACGACCTGCTCGTGTACCGCGAGCCCGACTCGGTGTTCCTGGTGGTCAACGCCTCGAACACGACGGTCGACCTCGCCTGGATGCGCGAGCACGCGCGCGGCTTCGAAGTGGTCATCGACGATCAAACCGAGCGCACCGGCATGCTCGCGCTGCAAGGCCAGCGTTCGCAGGCCGTCTTGCAGCGCCTCGTCCAGGGCTGCGATCTCGCCACGATCGGCTACTACAAATTCGGATTCGGCACGGTCTGCGGCCTGCCGAACACGCGCATCAGCCGCACGGGCTACACCGGCGAGGACGGCTTCGAGATCTACCTGCCGAACGCCGAGTGCGAGCGCGTGTGGAACGCGCTGATGGAATCCGGCGTGCCCGACGGCCTGCTGCCGATCGGACTGGGCGCGCGCGACATCCTGCGCCTCGAAGCGGGCATGCCGCTGTACGGCCACGAGATCGACGCGACCCACAACCCGATCGAAGCAGGTCTCGACTTCGGCATCTCGTTCAAGGACGAGAAGGGCGATTGGATCGGCCGCTCGGCGCTCGCCGCGGTCAAGGCCAAGCCGTCGAAGAAGCTCGTCGGCCTGACCAGCGAAGGTCCGCGCGTACCGCGCCAAGGCCACAAGCTCTTCGCAGGCGAGCGCGAGGTCGGCTACGTGTGCTCCGGCGCGCCGTCGCCGACGCTCTCGACCAACATCGCCTCCGTTTACGTCGCGCTCGGCTTCGACAAGCCGGGCCAAGCGCTCGAAATCGACTTCAAGGGCAAGCGCCAACCCGCGCTCGTCCGCGAGTTGCCGTTCTTCTCGCGCACCCGCAAGTAAGCGCGCCCGCTTCGATCCCCACACCACTTTCAAGACCACGCCATGCGCCCGAACGATCGCAAATACACCAAGACCCACGAGTGGGTGAAGCTCGACGGTGAGAACGCCTTGGTCGGCATCACCGACTTCGCCGTGCTCGAACTTTCCAACGGCAACGAGAGCGATCTCGTGTACTGCGACTTGCCCGAGCCCGGCCGCATGGTCGGCGCCGGCGACACCTTCGGCGAGATCGAATCGGTCAAGGCGGTGTCCGACCTCAACTCGCCGATCGCCGGCGAAGTGCTCGAGTCGAACGTCGCCATCGAGGAGCACCTCGAAGTGCTGAGCAAGGACCCCTGGGGCGCCGGTTGGATGATCCGCTTGAAGCCGGAGAAGCGCACCTGGGACGGCTTGATGGACGCGGCTCAGTACGAGCAGTTCGTCGCTTCGCTCAAGCACTAGCCGGCGGCGCAGCGTGCGCCACGCTTCGTCACCGACGTGCCGAAGCGCGGCGCGCGCGCACAGCTCTCCGCACCAAACCGCGCCGCGTGGCGGCGTCGCAATGGGGATCGCATGCCGCCCTGGCGCTTGATCACCACATGGAACGCGTCGGCCGCGTTCAACATGGGCCTCGACGAGGCGCTGCTCCTTTCGCACGGCGCGCCGCCGACGCTGCGCTTCTACTCCTGGAAACCGGCCACGCTTTCGCTGGGCTATTTCCAGCGTTTCGCCGAGGTTCGCGGCGTGCAGGACGCACGCGTCGTCGTGCGCCGCATCACGGGCGGTGGCGCTATCCACCACGTGCGCGAGTTGACCTTCTCGATCACCTGCGATCTGACCCATCCGCTGTACGCAGGCTCGCTCGCGGATTCCTACACGCAGGTCCACCGTGCGATCGCCTCGGCGCTCACCGCCTACGGCATCGCTGCGACCTTGCGCGGCGCAGAGGCTCTGACCTCGGATCGCGCGGACACGGGCATGTGCTTCCACGCCTCGACGCCGCTCGATTTGGTGTGGAATGGCCGCAAAGGCGTCGGTTCGGCGCAGCGCCGCACGGCTGGGCGCGTGCTGCACCACGGCTCGATCAAGCTCGACACCTCGGCGCTCGAGGGCGACATCGCTTCGATCGCGCTCACCCAACGCGGCGTGCAGCCGGAGAATTTCGCGCCGCAGTTGCAGAAGGCCTTTGAAGGCGTGCTCGACCTGCGCTGCGAGGCCGGGGTGCCCGACCCGGACGAACGCGCGAGTGCCAAGGAACTCGGTGCGCGCTTTCTCGATCCCGCCTTCGTGCGGCGACGCTGATCGCAGACGATTGTTGCTGAGCACCACGCAACGGTGAAGGCGCATGTCACGCAGGTCGCAGCGGCGAATTCGGGCCTGGGCGCGCACGTCGAGAGCGACGTGTCATCCCGAGCGCCGTGGAGTCCGACGTCGCTGCGCAGCAGGACAGCGAGTTTCCGTGAGCGCGCCCGCGGACGCCTGAACAGGTCGAGCTACAGTCGCAGTATCGATGCGTAGCGTTGTTCTCGTCGCACTCGCCGTTCTGACCTCGACCTGCGGATCGTCGAGCGCGCCGCGCGTCAACGTGCTGCTGATCACGGTCGACACGCTGCGCGCGGACTACGTCGGCCGCTTCGATGATGCCGGGCGCACGCGGTCGACGACACCGAACCTCGATGTGCTGGCTAGCGAAGGGCTCGCCTTCACCAAGGCCATGTCGCCGCGCGCGAAGACGACGCCGGCGTTGGCGTCGCTACTGAGCGGGCGCTATCCGCACGAGCACGGCGTTCGCGATCTCGTTCGACCGCTCGGCGACGATGTCGCGCTGTTGCAGGAGGACTTGCGCGAAGCGGGCTACGTCACCGGCGCGATCGTCGGCAATTGGGTGCTCGGTCGCCTGCGTTCCGGACTGCAGCGGGGTTTCGACGCTTGGTGCGAACAACTCCCCGACACGGGCGGCGTTCCTCCCGACAAAGTGCCTCAGCGCAACGCGCGCTCGCTCACCGATGGAGCGCTCGTCGCCCTCGGACTCGCACCGACAGCACCCGACATCGAACCTGCCGCGAGCTTCGTGCGCGCCGACCGACCGTGGTTCTTGTGGCTCCACTACATGGACCCGCACGGCGCCTACGAGCCGCCGGTCGAGCACCGCGTGTTCGAAAGCGCGACGCGTGACCTCGTCGCAACGAGCGCGGAAGACGACGGTGCGGACGCGTTGCACCGTCGCCGTATCGCGCTCTACAACGTGCCGAACGCTGCGTTCACCGATGCGGAGCACTTCGATGCCAACGCGGTGCGCGACCTGTATGCAGGCGAAGTGCACTACGTCGACGCCGAGATCGGTCGGCTGCTCGATGCTCTGCGCGCGCGCGGCGAACTCGAGCGCACGCTGGTCGTGGTCACCTCGGACCACGGTGAGAGCCTCGGCGAGCACCGCTACTGGTTCGAGCACGGTGCCTACGCGTACGAAACCACCTGTCACGTTCCATTGATCGTGCGCTGGCCCGAGGCGCTGCCGGGTCGACCGAGTCCGGGAGTTCGTCACGGCGCAATCTCGCTCGTCGAACTGGCGAGCACGATCGCCGATGTCGTCGGGCTCGACGGCTCTGATGTGCATGTCGGCGGCACTTCGCGTCGTGCACTGTTCTGCGCCGACGAAGCCGCGCCGCATGCCGTGTTCTGTGAGAAGGTCGAGCGCGCCGAACTCGACGGAGTCGTGCAGATCAAGGCCGTGCGCTACGGCGAGTGGAAGCTGCTGCAGCGCTATGCGAGCCGCGCCCTGCGTGGCGCTGCGTCCGCGCGCGAAGCGGTGCTCGTCGGCGAGGAGTTGTACGACCTAGGCGTCGATCCGCTCGAGTCATGGGACCTGAGTGCGCTTGCGCCAGGCACAGCACCGATGGCCGTTTTGCGGCGCGAATTGGCCGGTTTCGTGGCCCAGGACGACGGCCTCGCCGAGCTCGCCGAACTACTGCAGCGCCAGCGCGAAGGACTGGCGGCGCGAGACCCCGAGGCACTGCGCATCCTGCACGCGCTCGGCTATTGAGCCTTCGTTCACACCCGCAGCGGCTGGTTACCCCGCATGGATTCGAACCATGAATGAGAGAACCAGAATCTCTAGTGTTACCGTTACACCACGGGGTAGCGCGGAGCTCGATTCGTTCCCCTGCTTGGGGTTACCCGGCATGGATTCGAACCATGAATGAGAGTACCAAAAACTCTTGTGTTACCGTTACACCACCGGGTAGTGGTCGAGCGGCGCGGATTGAAGCAGTCCACTCGCGCCGCGTCAATGCGCGAGCGCGCACTATCGTCACACTCACGCATCAACGCGAGGCAGCGACGCTGCGCCGAATCCAATCGAGCGCGCTGTGAGCCGCAAAGCGCCGGATGCTGGCCCGATCGACGGCCGGAAAGCGCACCTCGACGCCCTCGACGGCACCACGCACGCACAGCGCAAACCAAACCAGGCCGACCGGCTTGTCGGGAGTGCCGCCGTCGGGGCCGGCGATGCCCGTGATCGATAGGGCGAGGTCGGTGCCGGCGGCGCGCGCCGCGCCGAGCGCCATCGCCTCCGCGACTTCGCGCGATACGGCGCCGTGGCGCTCGATGAGCTCGGTCGGAACGCCGAGGCCCGTCGACTTGAAGTCGTTTGAGTAGGCCACCCATCCGGCCTTGAAAACGGCGCTCACTCCGGGCACTTCGGTGAGCAACTCTGCTACGAGCCCGCCGGTGCACGACTCGGCCAAGGCCAGCGTCGTCTTGGATTCGATCAAGCGTTGCGCCACGGCGAACGCGGGTCGCGCATCGGACTCCGAGAAAATTTCCGCGGCGAAGCGCTCGCGCAGCATCTGCGCGCGCAGTTCGACAAGCTTGTGCGCGCCTTCGGTGCTTTCGCCGCGGGCGCGCAGCGTGACTTTGAGAACGCCGGTGTGCGCCGTGACCCCCATCAACGGATTCGCGCCACGGGCCATCCAATCGCCGGCGCGATCGGCGAAGGCGCTCTCGGCCAGGCCCAGTAGATAGAAGGAGCGCGCAGCGAGCCCCTGGCCTTGCCCGCAGGTCGACAGCAGCCAGGGCGCGAGCTCGCGTTCGAGCATGTCGCGCATTTCCACCGGCGGACCGGGCAACACGGCGAGCACGCCGCCATCGATCCACACGCGAAAGCCGGGCGCCGTGCCGACCGCGTTCGGCATGATCTGCGCGCCCTGTGGAAACCAAGCTTGCCGTTCGTTCGACGCCGGCATCTCGCGCCTGCGCGCTGCGTAGAGCTGGTGCAGCCATTCCAAGGTGCCCGGGTCGCGCACGAGCGGTACGCCGGCCGCACCTGCTGCCGCCTCGCGCGTCACATCGTCGAGCGTCGGACCGATGCCGCCGCTGGCGACGACGACTTGGTACTCGCGGCACAGCTCGTAGAACGCTCGCTCGAGGGCCTGCTTGTCGTCGCCGAGCACGACGAATTTGTCGACGGTCATGCCGAGCGCTGCCAGGCGCTGAGCAATCACCCCCGAATTCGAGTCCGCGTAATCGCCGGCGAGCAACTCGTCGCCGATGGCCACACACGCCGCGCGCCGTGCTTCACCGATCACGCCTTGACCTCACCGTCGTTCCAACTCTTCGGTTTGGGCAAGAACCACGTCCACAACAGGCCGAGCTCGTAGAGCCCGATCATCGGGACGGCGAGCATGAACTGCGTGAACGGATCGGGCGGCGTCAGGATGCCGCCGATCAAGAACGCGCCGACGACCCAGTGGCCGCGGTACTTGGCAAAGGTCGCGCGCTGCACGAGGTCGAAGCGCACGAGGCCGTACATCAACAGCGGGATCTCGAACACCGCGCCGAGCGCGAGCGACACGCCCTGGAACAGATCGAGGTATGGCCCGATCGCCGGCAAGAGCGCGATGTCCTCCGGCGGGAAGACGGTCAGCATGAAGTAGAAGCCGTAGGGGCACAGCACGAAGTACCCGAACAGGATGCCGGCCGCGAACAGCCCGACGCTGATCGGGAAGAATCGCAAACGGAGGAGGAAATGAAAATGACGCTGCTACG
>CAYHRR010000274.1:0-6002 GCA_964358875.1 uncultured Planctomycetaceae bacterium
GCCGACGTGGACCCCGTCGAACTCGGGCTGGCCGATGGCGACCTTCAATAACGCAGGCGGCAACGTCACGCTCTCCGGCGGCCTTGTGATCCAGCCGGGCGAGCTGTTCCTCCACCCGGCGCAGAACGGCCGTAAGTCGGTGCTCCGGTTCACGGCGCCCCAGGCGGGCTGCTACCAGGCGAACATGAGCTTCGTGCTCGTGGACGTCCAGGACGGCTCCGTCGACCTGTCCGTTTACGGGAAAGGCCAGCTGCTCGCCCAGGACGCGATGGCTGGGAGCGGCGACAGCACGAGCGTCAACGCCGAGAGCGTGTTCCTGACGCCGTGCGAAACGTTCGAGGTGTTCGTCGGCTACGGGGCGAACAACCAGTTCTTCGACGACTCCGTGCGCACTGAGCTCGCCACGCTGCGCGTCCACCCGGGCATCGATACGAACGGCGACTCCGTTCCGGACGGCTGCCCGGCCGACACCGACGGCGACGGCGTCATCGACCCGGTCGACGCGTGCCCGACCGTGTCGGCGGCCGCGTGCGACGCGAACTTCGACGGCTGCCTTGACGACGCCGATGGTGACGGCTCGAACGACTGCGTCGATCAGTGCGACGCGGATCCCACGAAGACGGTCCCGGGCACCTGCGGCTGCGGCGCCCCGGAAGGCGTCAACGAGTGCGCGCTCGGCACGGATAATTGCTCGGACACCGCCGCGTGCACGAACACGGCGTGTTCCTTCACCTGCGCTTGCAACGCCGGCTACCAGGGGAACGGCGTCACGTGCGCCGACATCGACGAGTGCGCTCCCACCGTTGACGACGGGTTCGGCGGCAGCGCGCTCGACACGTCGAAGTGGACCTCGACAGGGAGCCAGGGGGTCTCTGTCTCCGGTGGAGAGGTCCAGTTCTTCTCCACCCCGCTGCGCAACAGCATCACCTCGACGGCCACATTCCCGGCGCCGACCGCTGCGAGTCCGATCCGGCTCGCGGGACAGGTCCGAATCGTGAACAACGACGGGCACTTCTTCATCGCGACACGGACGAGCGGCGTGACAGACGGGACGCTCAACGGCCTCTATCACAACGCCATGTACGCGGCGATCAACAACCAGGCCGACCTCCTCCAGATTGGGAAGGTTCAGGCCAAGGCGGGCACCACCTTCGCCTTCGTGCCGCTGGTGGTCTCGAGCGGCGATGTGTTCGACTTTGTTGTCGACGACACGGGCGCGGCGATGACGGTGACGGTCACGCGCGTCGGCGGGGCGTTCGCCGGGCAGACGACCACGGTGTCCTCGGCGGTGACGTTCGCGCCCTCGCAGGTCTCGAACCGCATCGGATTCACGCACCGGGAGGGCCGCTCCGACTTCCTGCGGCAGGCTTCCACCGGCGGGGGCAATGACTGCAGCGTCAACGCGGCGTGCCTCAACACCCCCGGCTCCTACTCGTGCACGTGCAACGCCGGCTACACGGGGAACGGCGCGACCTGCACCGACGTCGACGAGTGTGCGCTGAACACCGACAATTGCGGCGCGAACGCGACCTGCACGAACACCGCGGGCTCGTTCACGTGCGCCTGCAACACCGGCTACACCGGCAACGGCGTGACCTGCACGGACATCGACGAGTGCACCACCAACACCGACAACTGCAGCGCGAACGCGACCTGCACGAACACCATCGGGTCGTTCACCTGCGCGTGCTACGTCGGCTTCACCGGCAACGGCGTGACCTGCACGGACATCGATGAGTGCACCGCGAATACGAACAACTGCGACACGAACGCGACGTGCACGAACACCCCGGGCGCCTACACGTGCTCGTGCAACACGGGCTACCAGGGGCCGGGCGGCGGACCGACGGTCATCGGAGCCCCGCCGGGCCTCGGCGCGCTCCGCCACCTCGCGACGTTCGAGGACGGCATCTCCGGCTGGTTCTCGAAGCACTGCGGCGTGAACGGGCCGGACTGCGCGACCGATCCGGTCCAGGTCGTCACCGACTCGGCCGCGCCCTCGCCGACGCACGTGCAGCGCATCAGCCGGGGCGATAGCGGCGGCAACTACTACTCGCCGTTCGTGCCGCTCGGCGCCGGCACCTATTGCTTCGCGGGCTGGATCAAGTGGCAGTCGGGCTTCTGGCCGTTCATCGGGATCGACCGCTACAACTCAGCCGGAGCGTTCCTCGGCGAGAACTGGCTCATTGGCCAGGCGGGCTTCACGGACAGCTTCGGCGGATCGGTCACGCCGGTCCCGTCGAACACCACCGAGTGGCGCTGGTACTCGAAGACGCTGGTCGTGCCGTCGAACGTCAGCAAGGTCCGCTTGAAGACGGAGCTCTGGAGCGGCGCCAGCAAGGGCGGCTCCGGTCACCTCGGCTGGTTCGACGACATCGCGATCTTCGACGGCGCCTGCCCGGCCGAGGCCCCGGTCTTCGTCCAGCCGCCGTGCGCCGACATCAATGAGTGCGCGGCGAACACGGACAACTGCAGTCCGAACGCCACGTGCACCAACACGACGGGCTCGTTCACCTGCGCGTGCAACGCGGGCTACACGGGCAACGGCGTGACCTGCACCGACATCGACGAATGTGCGCTCAACACCGATAACTGCCACGCGAGCGCCACGTGCACGAACACCCCGGGCTCGTTCACGTGCGCCTGCAACGCCGGCTTCTTCGGCAACGGCACGTCGAGCTGCTGCCCGGACGCGGACGGCGACACGATCTGCACGGCCGTGGACAACTGCCCGAACCACGCGAACCTCAGCCAGGCCGACGGCGACGGCGACCTCATCGGCGACCCGTGCGATGCCTGTCCGGCGGACGCGTCGAACGACGTGGACGGCGACGGCGTGTGCGGCGCCGTGGACAACTGCCCGGCCACCGCAAACTCCGACCAGGCGGACGGGGACTTGGGACCCGTGATCGCGGTCTGCGGCGCCGTGCTTTGCAGCGGGCACGACTTCACGGGCGTCTGCCAGAGCTTTGGGCCGGGTGTGCACGACTACCCGGCGGTCAACAGCGGGGTCGGCAACGACAACTCACGGTCGGTGCAGGTACTCGGCGGCGCGACCGTCGAACTCTGGCAGCACTACACGCCGTACAATGGGCAGTCGTCCACTGGCGCGCACGCCACCTTCACTGCGGACGACGGGAACCTCGACGACAACGGCATCTTCGGCGTGTCCTCCCTGGCCGTCCTCTGCGGCGGTGGCAGCGGGGACGGGATCGGCGACGCGTGCGACAACTGTCCGGGGGCCTTGAACCCGAACCAGGAGGACGGTGACGGTGACGGCATCGGCGACGTGTGCGACGACTGTACGTTCCAGGGCGGCCTCCTGGGGAACGGCTCGTCGGCGTGCGAAGACGACGGCACGCGGGCTACGTGCACGAACGGCCAGGTCGTTTACGAGCACTGCGGCTTCGACGCGTGTGAGCAGGACGGCGGCAGCCACGGCGGCGGCGCCTGTGAAGCGGTGGACTACGCCTGCCAGGCTGGCGTCTGTCTGACAACGCCAACGACGGGTCACGATGCGTGCGTGGACGACGGCGCGAGGCCGACGGTCACGGTCTGGTCCTGCAACGGCGCGAACAACGCTTGCGTCGCCAGCGAGACGTCCGAGGAGGACGTGTGTGACGACGGTGGTTCGAACCTCGGCGGCGGCCGTTGCGAGGCGACGGATTGGGCCTGCAGTGGCGGCATCCTCGCGTCCGCACTGGCGGACGAGTCCGACACCTGCGGCGGCACCGACGCGGCGCCGAGCGTCACCTGGTACACGTGTAACGCGGCCGGGAACGGCTGCGATGCTCACGAGACGCTGAAGGGCGACACCTGCTCCGCCGACGGGACTCTGTCGGGCGGCGGAACCTGCGACGCCAGCGACTGGTCCTGTGACGCGGGGCTCCTGGCTCACGCGGACACGAGCGGCAGCGACGTCTGCTCGGGCTCCGACACGATCAGCCTGACGACGTACGGCTGCTCCGAGGGCCGCGCGTGTGTCGCTACGACTTCGTCGGTCGACGACTCGTGCGTCGCCTCTGGTAACGCCAGCGGCGGCGGGACCTGCGGCGCCAGGAATTGGGTCTGCTCGGGGACGACGATCTCCAGCACGTCCACAGACGGCACCGACACCTGCGGCGACGGCAGCGCGTCGCAGACGACGTGGTTCCGGTGCGCGAGCGCCGACGGCAGCGCCGGTGACACGTGCGAGGCGGTCTCGGACACCGCTCCGCCGACGGTCAATGCCGGGGCGGACGTCTCGGTCGAGCTCACGACCGCGGCCGGCACCTCGGTGGCGCTCGGCGGCACGACTGGCGATGTGTGTGACGGCGCCGTGTCCCTCGTGTGGACGGAGGGTCCGACGACGCTCGGGACCGGGCCGTCGCTCACGGCGACGTTCACGCTCGGCACCCACGTCGTGACCTTGACGGCCACGGACGACGCCGGCAACTCGAGCTCCGACACGGTCACCGTGACCGTGTACGACTCGTGCGGCGACGGCGAACAAGACGTCTACCACTCGGCCCCGCCGAAGTGCACGGGCAAGTCCACGAAGGTCTCCAGCATCGCGGAGCTGAACGTGTGGCTTGGCAATCGGACCACCCACCTGGAGATCCACAAGAGCCTCGCGTTCGGTGGCTCGAGCCTGGAGATCAACACGGCGTGCGACGTGACGCTCAAGCACAAGGCGAACCTCACGGGGCTCGGCACGGTCTTCATCGCCGCGGATGAGATCACCATCCACGGCGACATGACCGCGACCGGCCGCCTCGAACTGCGCGCGAAGGACAAGATCAGCATCAAGCACCCGTCGAAGCTGATCGCAGCGTCGCTCATCCTCGAGGGCAAGGACATCGACGAGCACGGCGACACCCGCGTCTCCGTCGCCTACTGCCTCGAGGCGACCGACGACGCGGTCATCCGCCACGCGTCGAAGAACTGCGTCCAGGGCGCCACCGTCCAGGCCTCGGCCGGTGACGATCTCGACGTCCACGGCGACTTCAAGGGCGCCTCGTCAGTGGAGTTCACGGCTGGCAGCGACCTCGAGTTCCGCCACGACGCACGCCTCGATGACTCCTCCGGGCCCGTCAGCATGACCGCGGGCGACGACCTCGACCACCACGGCGACATCGACGGAGCGCTCGGCTCCGTATCGCTGGCCGCGGGCGACGACCTTGAGCTCCGCCACGACTCCCGCATCACGGCCGCGGGCGACGTGACCCTCCAGGCCGCGGACTGGCTCGACCACCACGGCGACATCTCGTCGTCCGGCAACGTGGACGTTACGGCGGCGCGCCTGTCCTTCCGGCACGACGCCCACCTCGAGGCCAACAGCGACCTCCACATCCTGGTAACCGGCACCCAGACGGTGGAGTGGCACGGGGACGCGAGCGCGAACGGCGATGTCACGGTCACGGTCCCCGGTCTCGCGTACCGCCACGACGCGACCATCCGCCATAACGCCGCGGTGACGATCCAGGTGACGGGCTGCTTCGAGGCCTGGGGCGACATCAACTTGAACGAGCCGGTCTCCATCCAGGCCGGCGCCTACAAGCTCTACACGGGCCACAACTTCAGCGGCAACACGTCGTGCTCCCTCGTGGGCCCGAAGGCGTCCGGCTCGAAGATGGCCGTCGGATGCACGGAGACCTCAACTGGCCAGTCCACCCTCAACTGCGGCTCGAGCAACCACGGTTGGGACGACGACGACGACGACGACGATGACGACGGTCACGGCTGCGGCGACGACAACGGTCACGACGACGACGATGACGACTAAGGGTACGCGACTCGTCGCCACAGCGTAGGCGGCTATCCGAGCGGCATTGGGGCTAGACGCTCACGACGTACAGGTACTCGACGTTGCGGAGGCGCCCGACCTTCCCGACGCGCTCGCCCTTCGGGTTGTGGATGCCGATCTGGGCCCCGACATAGCGCTTGAAGTCGGTCTCGACGACCGTAACCTCGCCGCGAGTACTCAGGATGGCCTCCATGGCCTGGCGGTCGATGTAGCCCTC
>CAYHRR010000275.1:0-5990 GCA_964358875.1 uncultured Planctomycetaceae bacterium
GAAAAGAACCCGCGCCGCGCGCTGTGCGCGTGGCGCGTTGCCGGAGTAGCTCAGCGGTAGAGCACCGCTTTCGTAAAGCGGGGGTCGTGGGTTCAAATCCCATCTCTGGCTCCATTCAGATCCGAGCGGGCGTGTCACTGCGAAGTGGCGCGCCCGCTCGCTTTGCATGTGCACGTCGATGTCGGCTCTAGGTCGACGAGCGTGCCGCAACTCGCGATGCGCGGCGACGCTGTGTAGCCATCGGCCTTGAACTGCAGCGCGTTCGGCGGCGTCCGAGGGCGCCGAGCGCGTTGATCGCCAAGTCCGACGGCTCGCAGTTCTGCGGGGCATCTACTTGTTCGTGGCGAGCACGACGCTCGTCGCGGAGTTCCTGTCGCACGCCGTGGTGTCGACTTGAACGAACGCGCGCATCGCGGGACAGCGCATCGAAGTCCGTCCATGAGCGTGCATCGAAGCGAGCGCGCCGCCGCGCGCCGCCGCACGCTTCCATCGGCGCACTCAGTGCTTGCCGGGCGGACTCGCATCGGCGCCGGGATCGAAACGCGGCACGCGCGTGAACGCTAGCTTCAGGTTCTCCACCACAGCGTGCGTGTTGAAGGCCTTGCGCGCGCACAGGTCGATCGTCTCGATGTTGCGCGCAATCCAAGGCTTGGCGACGCCGGCTTCGACCGCACGGCGATAGCACCCGGCGTTGCTGCCGAATTGCTTGCGCACTTCGAGCAGGTCCTGCGCGAGCGCGTGCAAGGGCTCCTTGTGCGCCGCCTTCCACGAAGGGACGCGCGCGCGCGCGAGGATCGGATCGCACAGGCCGTCGTGCTGCACGATCGGCTCGGCGAAGCGCTTCCAGATGCGCACGCACCAACCGTCGGTGGCGATCTCGTGCTTCGACTGCGTGTCGCCGCTCGCCAGGAAACTTGCGTACAGCGCGCGCATCGCCAAGGGTCGCGTGGGCAACGGCGCGCCCTCGTCGATGTCGAACAGGAATTCGATGTCGGCCGCGCTCAACAGCTCGGCGCGTTCGTCGAGCGTCCACGGCGAGAAGCCCAGATCGGGTTTCAGCCGGTGGTACTGGGCGTCGTTGATCTCCTCGAGCTTGACGTGCTGAGCGCTGCGATCGACGGGGTGCTTCGACAGCTGCGCTGGATACAGCGCGAAACTCGCGACGCACACGCCGATGCCGAGCGTCTGTCGCGCTGCGTTGCCGAGGCCGGGCGCGAAGCGCGCGAGCGCGAACTCAGCGAGTCCGGTCGCGGAGCAGGCCAGCAGCACGAACGGAAAGGCGAGGTAGCGATAGTGGCGCGGATCCCCGCCGATTTTGGCCACGTACACGATGACCACTGCCGAGCAGGCGAGCATCGCGAGGCGCTCGCGCCCGTGTCGCGCCGCTCCTCGCAATGCGATGGCGAGCACTGTGAACAACGGCAGGAGCACATAGGTGCCGTAGGTGCCGAAGGTGTCGCGCAGGTACGTGATCCCGCGCGCGAACTGCCATTCGTCCTTCAAGTAGAAGGTGTTCGGCAACAGGTCCGCGTAGTACACGACGCGGAACGCGAGCCATCCGCCGAGCGTGACGACGCACACGGCGATCGGCGTCCACGGCACGCGTTTCGTGCTCCACCACGCGAAGGCGAGCGCGATCACGAGCGGCGCGGCGAGTTCGTGCCGCACCATCGGCGCGAGTCCGACGAGCACCTGCGCCACGCGCGAGCCCGGCGTGACGATGAACAGCGCGAAGGCGACCGCGCTGACTTGCACGAGCGGCGCTTCGACGCCCGACGTGAAGTAGGTCTGCACCGCGTAGTTCGCGGCCAGGTACACCAGCGGCAGGTTGAGCACGCGTGTTCCCGAAGGCGTCATGCGCCGCGCGAGCACCACGAGCAGCGCCCACGTTCCGGTGGCGCACGCGAGTCCGACCAAGCGCGTCAGCAACCACCAATCGAGTCCCGCAGCGCGCAACGGGATCATCAACAAGCACCACAGCGGGCTCGAATAACCCTCGACGTACTCGCCCTCGTTGAACACCAGGCCGCGGCCCAAGTGCACGAGGTTGTCGACGTAGCGGTAGTAGATGAAGGCGTCGTCGAGGAACCACGCGTACTGCAACGTGAGCACGAGGCTCACGACGAGCGCGGTCCACTCCAACGCCGTCGGGCGTGGAAAGCGGGACAAGACTGCGCGCTCGCCGGCGTCGCTCATGCGCGGCGCATCAGAAGCCGAGCGTCAAGCACACGCCGAGCAGCCATTCCTGCGCGTTCAGCGAGGGCGACTCGGCATACAGGATCTGCGGCGTGATCGCGACGTGGCTGCCGAGACGGAAGTCGATGCCGCCGCCCGCGTACCAACCGAGATCGTTGTCGCTGACCGTCGGGCCGTCGTCGACGCGGTACATGCCGCCGACGCGCGCGTAGGGAATCCAGATCGGATTGTCGGGTCCGCGATCGGCGATGCGCAGGCCGACCAGGACACGATAGGTGTCGACCGTCTCCGAGTTGGTGGAGTCGAGCTCGGCGTCGTAGGTGTTCATCCACAGCCCGCCCTCGAGGCCGATGCCCATCTCGTCGCGCCAGTTGTTGAGCACGAAATCGGCGCTGAACACTTCGCCGGAACTCAGGTCCTGCGCCTGGTTGGTGTCGTATTGGCCGCCGGCGGAGCTGACGCCCAGCTGCACGATCCAACGCGGCTCCCAGGCGCGGCGCGTGCCTTGCACGAGGAACTCGCTCACAGACGTTGGCGCGGGCGCAGGCTCGAGCGCATCGATGAAGTTCGCGAATTCGAAGGCGGCTTCGGAGGTCGGCGCGGGGACGACTTCGGCCGCGCGCGCGAACTCCACGGCGGTCGAGGCGACGAGCGGCAGGACGGCGGACGGAAACAGGGGCAGCGCGACGATCATGCGAAGTTCCTTGTGGGCGGAGCGCGGCGGGGGAGCGACGCGCTTCGAAGCGCGCGGATTCTACTCACGGCGCACGCTTCTCCCAGCGTCGCGCTCTTGGGATCATCGCGCGCCCTCGCCCCGCTTCGCTGCTGGAGACGCTTCATGACCTCGTTCCGCTCGACCTTCGCTGCGCTCGCGTTGTCCGTCGTGCCGCTTGGCTGTTGCGCGCTGAACGGTGGAGCTTGTGGCGCCGGCGACGACGCCTGGAAGGTGCTGTTCGACGGCAAGACGCTCGCAGGTTGGACGGAGCACGGCGGGCGCTACGACGGCGACGCTGATTGGTGCGTCGAAGACGGTGCGATCACCGGCCGCGAAGCCGCGGGTCACAAAGGGGGCTTGCTCTACACCGTCGACGCGTACCAGGACTTCGAGTTCGAGTGCGACGTGAAGATCGAATGGCCTTTCGACAGCGGCATTTTCCTGCGCATGGTGCCCGAGCCGGGCGGCAAGGGCGCGCAGGTGACGATCGATTTCCGGCCGACGGGCGAGATCGCCGCGCTCTATGCCGACGGCTTCTTGCTGCACAACGAGGGTGTGATCGAGCGCTTCAAGAAGGACGCGTGGAATCACTTTCGAGTGCGGTGCGTCGGCGCGGACATGCACATCGAGACGTGGCTAAACGGCGAGCTGGTCGTCGACTATCGCTTGGCGCCGGGGACGACGGGTTACGCGCCGACGGGTTTGATCGGCATCCAAGTCCACGGCGATTCCGATTCGCCTCCGGGCACGAAGGTGCAGTTCAAGAACTTGCGTGTGAAGCCCATCGGCGGAGCGTGAGCCACGCGGCGACGAACGCTGAAGCGCGCGTGCTCGTGCGGCGCATTCGAGTGCTCGTCGTGCTGTTCATCGTCGGCCTTGTGCTCAGCGGCGCGACCGCGATGCCAATCGCGAGCGAGGTTGCGTGGCTCACGGACTTCTGCGGCGCGCGAGCGCTCGTCGAAACACCGACGTCGACGAATCCTCCCGACTGGGCCGTGTGGTTGTGCCGCGTCGACGACGCGTTGCGCGAGATCGGCTTGAAGCATCCGTTCGTCGCGTACGGCGGCGATTGGCTCGCCTTCGGCCACTTCATGCTCGCGCTCGCCTTCGTATGGGCCTGGCGCGAGCCGGTTCGCAATCGTTGGATGTTCGACTTCGGCTTGATCGCGTGCGCGCTCGTGATTCCCTTCGCGCTGATCGCCGGCCACTTCCGCGGCATTCCGATGTGGTGGCGCGTAATCGACATTTCGTTCGGAGTGGTCGGCGCCGTTCCGCTGTGGCTCGCGCGGCGCTGGTCAGCACGTCTCGAGGGGAATGGCGCGATTTCGTAGGGCTGTCAAAATCGCCGAGCTCGGTTCGGAGAAACGCGCCGCGCTGTAGAGTGCTCGGACATCGCCGATCAGCTGAATTCACGGTCAATTGGAGGGACGTACATGCTCGCACTGCTAGGACTCGGGAATACGGAGATAGTTGTTCTTCTCATTCTGGCGGTGACCATTGGTACGTGGGTCTTCGCGCTCGTGGACTGCGTCAAAGTCCCCGACCACATCGCATTTCGCGCCGGAAGCAAAGTGATTTGGGTGCTCGTCATAGCGCTGACGGGAATCATCGGTGCCGTGCTGTACTTCCTAATCGGTCGACCGGCCCGAACGTGGAAGTAGGCGGTTTCTCACTGTGTCCGATGTCGCGAGTGATGGCGCGTTGAACCCGAGCGTAGCGCCAGGCCGGCGAGCTGGATGCGAAACGGACCTCACGGGTCGGTCTTAGGCGCGCTTCAGCGGCAACCAAAGATCGAGCACGATCGCGGCGAGCGAGAGTGCTGTCGACACGGCGTAGACGAAGCCCGCGACGGCGATCACTAGGACGAATGACGCCGACTCGCGCGCGAGCCACCAGCCGGCGAGGTCGGCGAAGAGTGCTGCGGCTGCGAGTGCGAACAAGCCGTTGCGAACGAACGCCGGCCAGCGCGTTGCGAGCAACAGCAAGCCGATCACGATCGACATCACGCCGAGCGACAGCGCGTGCGCGTGCGTCGACGCCGCGAGCACACTCACCGGCGTCGCGCTCAGTTGCTTGGAGAACGCGAGCGGCTTGATTTCGTCCCAGCGCGACAGCGGCAGCGTCTCGCCGATCCCGTCGCCTTGCTTCGCACCCTTCGCGTGGCACTGCACACAACCGCGTTGGATCAACTCCGCCGGCGCTGCGTCGCCGAGATCGAGGTTGTCGTAATCCTCGCTGATGCGCTTCGAACCAAGCCACTTCAGCAACGTCGCGCGCTCGGACTCCGCCAACTCGTTGGGATGCCCGCGCTCGAGCGCCATCACGAGCGGCGCGGTCGTGTTCACGCCGTGGTACGCGCCCTGGAGATCCTCGAGCGAAACACCCGGCTGTTCGTCGCGATTCTGATGGTGTTGAACGAGGTGATATCCGCTCGCCGCCAATCCGCCGGCGAGCACGAGCACAAGCAACGTCAACGCGAAGCGCGCTCCGAACGCCAAGTCCCGCAGGCGCAGCGCGTTCATCACAGACTCTCGAGCAACTTGGGATTGATCGCGACTTCAGCGCCGGACTTCAGCGCTTGCTGCGCGAGGATCGCGACGATCGTCGTGCGCGCCGCTTCATCCGCGCCGCACGCAGCGGGCTTGTTCTCCGCGCAGGCCTTCACGAAATCGGCGAGCGAGTAGTACAGCGACGTGTACGGCAAGCCGACGCCGTCCTTCAACTTGCCCTGCGCGGCGAGCTTCGTCGCGTCGGCGATCAGCGTGATGCCCTCGTCGTTGTGGAAGCGTTGACGATTGGCATAGACCTCCCAACCCTGCGTCGGCGAGTCGGCTTCCTTGAACATCCAACCGTGCGTCCAAGCGAGCTTCACCGTCGCCATCGCGCCCGAAATCACTTCGTAGCGGCCGTCGTAGCTGCTGCACAAGGTCGCCGAATAGTCGAAGCGCAAGCCGTCGTCGAAGCGGAACTCGCAGCCGACCGTGTCCGGCATCGCGCGGCCGTCCTTGTACAGACGCAGATCGCCGCGCGCGCGCACCGCGACCGGATGGCGGCCGAGGAACCAGTGCAGCACGTCGAA
>CAYHRR010000276.1:0-5970 GCA_964358875.1 uncultured Planctomycetaceae bacterium
CTGACGCTCGGCTGCGCGCGCTGCCACGATCACAAGTTCGATCCGGTGTCGCAGCGCGACTACTACGCGCTGGCCGGCGTGTTCAAGAGCACCAGCACGATGGCGAACTTCGATTTCGTCTCGCGCTGGCGCCAACGCGAACTCGCGCCGCAGGCCGAGATCGAAGCGGCGAGCGCGCGGCGCAAGGACCACGAAGCGGCGCAGCTGGAGCTCGAGCGCTTTGTCGCGGACCACGAGCGCGTCGCGCGCGACGAGGGCCACCGCAAACTCTCGGCGTACTTGCTGGCCGGTACCTTCGCTGCGCGCCGCGCGACGCTGATCGAGGCCGAAGAATTCAGTCGCGGCAACCTCGCGGTCGACCGCACGAACTGGGGCGACGCAGAAATCGCGATCGTGCACACGCACGCGCCCGGCGAGCAGTTCGTCGAGTACGACGTCACCTTCGACAGCGCGCGACGCCTCGTGATCGACGTGCGCTACGCCGCAGCCGAGTCTCGGCCGATGCGCGTGTTGCTCAACGGCACGCTGGTCGACGAAGCTGCTTTCGGCGCGGTGACGGGGACTTTCAACCTCGACGGACAGCGCTGGACGCGACTCGGGGCTTTCGAATTCCAAGCCGGTCGCAACGTGCTGCGTTTCGAGCGCGCGGACGACGTGCCGCACCTCGACAAGTTCGTGCTCGCGCCGGCCGGCGAGCGCGAGTGGTACGTCGAACGAAATCCGTGGGCCGAAGGATTGCAGCCCGAGCTCGTGCGCAACTTCGCGGTGCACGTGGAGCTCACGGCACGTCGCAAGGATCCGTTGTTCGCGCCGTGGCACGCATATGCAGCGCTCGCGAACGATGAATGGTCGAACCGCGCCGACGCGCTCGCGGCACAGTTGCGCTCGAGCGCGCTCGCCTCGACGCCGCCGCTGTCGCCTCGCGTGCTCGGCGTGCTCGACGGATTCGCGCCACAGTCGTTGGCGGAACTCGCCGGCCGCTATCAGACGTTGTTCTCGAGCGTCGACGCAGCTTGGCACGAAGCACAGGCCGTCGAAGGTGAGAAGCCGACGACCTTGGCGAGCGCGGATGAAGAGGCTTTGCGCCAAGTGCTGTACGGAAAACACTCGCCGTATGCGCTGCCGACCTCGAGCGTCGAAGCGTTGTTCGACGAGTCCGCGCGCGCGGAGCTGGCTTCGCGCCGCGCGTCCGTCGCCGACCTCGCGCGCCTGGTTCCCCCGCCCTTCGAGCGCGCGCTCGCCGTGCAGGACGGCGAAATCGTCGAGGTTCCTGTGCATTTGCGCGGCAGCCACTTGAGCCTCGCGCCGGACAAGGTGCCGCGCGGCGTGCTGTCCGCGACGAGCGCGTTGCTCGACGCGCCGACGATGCCTGCGGAGCACAGCGGTCGCCTCGAACTCGCGCGTTGGCTCGTCGACGCGCGGCACCCGCTGACGGCGCGCGTGATGGCCAATCGCATTTGGGCCGGGCATTTCGGCCGCGGGCTCGTGGCCTCGACGTCGAACTTCGGCGTGCGCGGGGATCTTCCGACGCATCCCGAGTTGCTCGATTGGTTGGCGACGGAGTTCATGCGCGGCGCTTGGTCGATCAAAGCGCTGCATCGCCGCATCGTCACGTCGCAGACCTATCGCATGAGCACGGTCGCGAGCTCGCTCTCCGCCGAACGCGATCCCGAGAACCTGCTGCTCACGCACCAGAATCGCCGCCGACTCGACGCCGAGATGTTGCGCGACGCATGGCTCGCCGTCAGCGAGCGCATCGACCTCGCGTTCGGCGGCGCGGCGTTGATGACCGGCGACGCCGAGTACGTGACCAACGATCAATCCGCCGATCAGGCGCGCTACCAGTCGACGCGGCGTTCGCTGTACCTGCCGATCATCCGCAACGCGATGTACGGCTACTTCGGAGCCTTTGACTACAACGATCCGAGCGTGCCGATCGACGTGCGTCCGGAAACAGTCTCGGCGCCGCAGGCGTTGTTCCTGATGAACTCCGAGGTCGTGATCGACAGCGCCAAGGCTCTCGCGGATCTCGCGGCGAAGGCCGAGCCGACGCACGAAGGCGCGCGCCTCGAATTCGTGTGGCGGCGCGCGCTCGGTCGCACGCCGAGCGCGACCGAACGGCAGCGCGCGATCGAATTCCTGCGCGAAACCCGGCAGCGCGACGACGAAACTGCGCAGCCGACGGCCGGGCAAACGGGCGCGGCTGTCGCCGCTGCAAACGACGCGCGCGAGCTCGACGCGCTCGCTTGGTCCGGGCTGTGCCACGCGTTGCTCGTCTCGAACGAGTTCCTGTACGTCGACTAGCCATGCACGAACTCCCGCTCAGCCGCCGTGATCTCGTGCAGCGCCTCGGCGCCGGATTCGGCGCACTTGCGTTGCAAGGTCTGCTCGCCGAAAACGCGCGCGGCGATGCGACGAATCCGCTCGCACCGCGCGCGCCGCACTTCGCGCCGCGTGCCAAACGCGTGATCTTCCTGTTCATGCACGGCGGGCCGAGCCAAGTCGACACGTTCGACTACAAGCCGCTGTTGCAGCGCGATCACGACAAGCCGCTTCCCTTCGCCAAGCCGCGCGTGCAGTTCGCGCAGACGGGCAATCTCTACGGCTCGCCGTGGGCGTGGAAGCAGTACGGCGAGTGCGGCAAGTGGGTCTCGGATCTGTTCCCGCACGTCGGTGCCAAGGTCGACGAACTCAGCTTCGTGCACTCGCTGCATGGCACCAACGAAGCGCACGGCGGCGCGTTGCTCGCGCTCCACACCGGTTCGGCGACCTTCGTGCGGCCGAGTTTCGGATCGTGGACGCTCTATGGATTGGGCAGCGAGAACGCGAACCTGCCCGGCTTCGTCACGATTTGTCCGACGCTCGGCCACGGCGGCGTCAACAACTGGTCGAGCGCTTTCTTGCCCGGCGTGTACCAAGGCACGCCGCTGGGAAACGCTGCGATTCCAGCCTCGAAAGCGCTGATCGAGCACCTGTCGCGCGACGATGTCACGCGCGCCGTGCAACGCGCCGAGCTCGACTTGCTCGCGGACCTCAACCGCGAACATCGCGACAGCCACGCCGGCGACGATCGTCTCGACTCGCGCATCGCGTCGTTCGAGCTCGCCTTCCGCATGCAAATGGAAGCGCCGACGGTGCTCGACATCGCCGACGAGTCGGAGGCGACGAAGAAGCTCTACGGTCTCGACGATCCGGCGACGGAGAATTTCGGGCGACAGTGCTTGATGGCGCGGCGACTTTCGGAAGCCGGCGTGCGCTTCGTGCAATGCACGCACAGCTACAAGTGGGACCAACACGAGAAGCTGAAGGAGCTGCACGAGAAGAACGCGCGCGAGGTCGACTTGCCGATCGCCGGCTTGTTGACCGATTTGCGCGCGCGCGGCTTGCTCGACGACACCTTGGTGATTTGGTCGGGCGAATTCGGACGCACTCCGACCGCGCAGGGTTCGGGCGAAGCGGTCGGCCGCGATCACAACCCGCACGGCTTCACTGCCTGGCTCGCCGGCGGCGGCACGAAACGCGGCTTCAGCTACGGCGCGACCGACGACTACGGTTTCTACGCGCAGACCGACAAGGTCCATATCCACGACTTCCACGCGACGCTGCTCGCGCTGCTCGGCCTCGATCACGAGCGCCTCACCTACCGCTACGCCGGCCGCGATTTCCGCTTGACCGACGTCGAAGGCCGCGTCGTCAGCGAACTCTTCGCGTAGCGCCGGCGCGCGTCCGTGCGAACCCGTCCAGTTACGCGATCGGCGTCCAGGATTCGGAGCGGTCGACGCGCGAAAGAGGGCGCGCCTGCGGTTGGAACGGCCTTTGATGAAGTCGGGCGGCGGCCAGCCACCCAACTTCGCATTGCGTTCGAGCGCGATGCCGACTTCGACCCGAGTTCGATCCGAATGAACGCCACCATCCATCGCGCATCCGGCGCTGCTGCCATCGCCTTCACCTTTCTATCGAGCGCGGCCGCGCAGTTCGCGGCTCCTCGCCTCTTGCCCGGCGACTTGACGCCGGGGCCGGCCGTCGGCGACCAACGCAACATCGCCGTCGCGCGCGGCGCCAACCAATCGTTGATGGTGTGGGAGGACTACCGCGCGACATTGGCGAACACCGTCGCGATTTCATCGACGGGCGGCGCGATGTTGTGTGCAGCTCGACTCGACGCAGACGGCGTGTTGATCGACACGATGCCGCTGTACGTGCGCCAAGGACAGTTCTCGCCGGTCGAGCCGAAGGTCGCGTGGAACGGCTCGCAGTACCTCGTCGTGTGGTCGGAGTACGTGGCCCACTCGTTGGTCCGTGATTGGGGCGTGTTCGCCGCGCGCGTCGACATCGCCGGCAACGTGCTCGACGATCCGCCGTTGTTGCTCGAAGACCAAACCTACGTCGACGAGACCGGGCCCGCGGTGGCGAGCAACGGCACGGGCTGGGTCGTCGCATGGAGCGGTATCGCGAACAGCAGTGATGCGATCCGCGGCCGTAGCGTCGCTTCGAACGGCGTGCTCGGCGCAACCAAGACGATGATGACCGCGTCGCTCGGCTTCTATTTCCCGCGCAGCTTCGAACTCGCTTGGTCGAACGGGCGCTACCTGTTCGTTTCGGAGCACTTCCCCATCGGCGGCATGTTCAACGACGCGCTCGGACAGCTCTTCGACGCGTCGTTGAACAAAGTCGGCGCTGAATTCAGCCTCGGCGCAGGCACCGGCTCGGGCACCAATCCCAGTGTCGCCGGCAACTCGAACGGATTTTGCGTCGCCTGGAACAACGGCGCCGGGATTCGAGCGACGCCGGTGAGCACGCTCGGCGTAGCCGCGCTTCCCGGCGGCGTCGATGTCGCGGGCGCGTTGTACACGCTCTACCAGCCGCCGACCGTCGCGTGGGACGGACAGGATTGGTTGATTGCTTTCGGCGGTTCGTTCGGAGGACTCGGAACGATGAACGCTGCGCGCATGTCGCCGCTCGGCGCCGTTCAGCCGGGGTCGCCGCTGCGCATCGACACGGGCAATTGGACGATGGAGCGGCCGGCGTGCGCAGCCACACAATCGGGCGCGCAAGTGCTGTGGACGGATTCGCGCAACAACACGTCGAGTTTCGCAACCGACATGCTCGACCTGTACTCCGCGAGCGTGACACCGGCGGGGCTGTCGACACTCCCGTTCGATATCAGCCTTTCGCCGCCGGCACAGACCGACCCGGACATCGCGGGCGACGCTGGGCAGGGCTTTCTGGTCGCGTTCCTCTCGCAGACGCAATCGACGGCAACGGTCGCAGCTCAACGCGTCAACGCGGTCGGTGCTGCGCTCGACCCGCAACCGCTTGCGCTGTCGGTCGGCGCGCGGGTCAAGCGCCACCCTGCAACGGCTTGGAACGGCACGTGTTGGCTCGTCGTCTGGGAGGAGGTCGCGATCGGTGGATCGACCGTATTCGGCACGCGCGTCTCCAGCGCCGGCGTTCCGCTCGACGCGACGCCGTTCGCGATCTTGGCGGGCGGCGGTCCCGATGTCGCCGCCGTCGGCGATGAGTTCCTCGTCGTCGCTACTCACGAACCCACGCTGCACTATCGCTTCGTGTACACGATGCGCGTGCGCGGCTCGGACGGCGCGTTGCTCGACGCGGCGCCGATCCAACGCACCGGTTCCTACGACACACAAGTGGCTGTCGCGGCCTTCAGCGATCGATGGGTCCTCGCCTACGCGCACACGGTCACGCACAACTCGCCCTATGCGACGATCCGCTTCATGATCATTCAGCCCTGGGGCGGCGCGACGCAGCCCACGCTCGGCGGCGACGGCGGTTTCACGAACAACGAGCCGACCCTGGCGACGGACGGCAACCAAGCTCTGCTCGCCTGGACATCGGGCGGAGACGTTCGCGCGCGGCGACTGTTGTCGGATGGATCGACGCTCGACACCGACCTGGGCCTCGCGGTTTCCACGGTCAATTCCTGGGAACTCGGTGAGCGGTTTCCCA
>CAYHRR010000277.1:0-5956 GCA_964358875.1 uncultured Planctomycetaceae bacterium
GCCGTCGGATCATGTAGTCGAGCGCGACGCCGATCACGCCGATCGTCAGCATCGCGGCGACGACGAGGTCGTAGCGCAGGCCCATGTTGCGCGCGTCGATCACCAGGAAACCGAGGCCGGAATTGGTGACCGTCATCTCGGCGGCGACGACGACCATCCACCCGATGCCGAGCGCAATGCGCAGGCTCGTGATGATCTGGGGCAGCGCCGCCGGAAACACGACGCGATGAAACAACTCGAAGCGCCGCAGCCCAAAATTCTCCGCCGTGCGCACGAACACCAACGGAATCGAGCGCACCGCAGTCAGCGTGCCGGTGACGATCGGGAAGAACGCGCCGAGGAAGATGATGAAGATCTTCTGCGCGTCATCGATGCCGAAACACAAGATCGAGATCGGGATCCAAGCGAGCGGCGAAATCGGACGCAGCAGTTGGATCAACGGATTGAAAGCGTAGTTCGCGCGCGTCGACCAACCGATCCACAGGCCGAGCGGAATGCCGATCAGGGCTGCGAGTCCGAAGCCCGCGAAGACGCGGTACACGCTCGCCACCGAATAGCGCAGCAACCGGCCGCTGCGAATCAGCTCGGCAATCGCGGGCAATTCGTCGGCCGGAGTCGGGAAGACCTTGATGTGCGTGAACGTCCCGTCCGTGCCGCGAACGTCGTACTCCGTCGAGCGCGCCCACAGATGCCACAGCGCGCACGCGAAGGTCGCCGCTGCGATGGGCAGCACAATGCGCTGGACGAAATCGGGCAGGCGCTTCGAACCCAAGATGGCGAGAACCGCCAGCGCCGCGACGATCCACGGACCTGCGCTCACTGCTTGCCCTCGGGCGGCGGCGCGCAGTTCGGATCGACGGCCGGCAGAGGGCTCACGCTCGGCGACGCGGCCTGCGTGGGCGGCGGCGGGAAGCTGAAATCCGTGCGCAGCGTGCCGAGATCGGGCGCGAAGCTCGCGTCGCAATACTCCTCGAAACGCATGTGCTTGGTGATCACGTTCATCTCGACGGCGAGGTCCATGATCTCGTCGAACATCGCGCGCGGCGGTTTGAGGTTCGTGTACGAGACGCGATCGAGCGGCTTGGTCAGCACGTACTCGAGCAGCGCCGGATCCTGGTTGTAGTAGAGCTTGCCGACGACTTCGGCCGTGCGTTTGCGATGCTCGGCGCCGTCCTGCTTGTCTTCGTCGAGCCACTTGCCCGAGGCCGCGATGCCGTCGACGAGCTCCTGCACGAGCGCGCGACGATCGTTGATCACTTCCTGACGCACGACGAGCACGCACGAAATGAAATCCGGCCACAGGTCCTTCATGTAGTAGAGGATCTTGCCGTAGCCGCCGATCTCCGCCTTCGCGTTGTGCGGCTCGCCGACGATGTAGCCGTCGATCGCGCGGGCCTGCAACGCGCTCGGCATGTCGGGCGGCGCCATCTCCACGAGCTCGATCGAGTCCTGCGACAACTGCGTGCGCTTCATCATGCGGCGCATCAGCAGATTCTGATTCGAGTAGCGACTGGGGATCGCGATGCGCTTGCCGATCAGTCCGCGAAAATCGGTGATCGGCGAATCGACGGCGACCGTGAGCGCGCTGCCGTCGCGGTGACCGAGATAGACGATCTTCACCGGCACGCCGTCGGCCGCGAGCTTCATCGCCAACGGTGCGATCATGAACGTCGCGTCGATCTTGCGCGCGATCAGCGCTTCCTTGATCGTCGGGAAATCGCCGAAGCGCTCGGCCTGAAACAACGTCCCGCCGCGCGCGTGTTCGGTCACCCAACTGGTGACCGGGCAGGTGAGGTGTCATGTGACGGGCAGGAATCCGACCATGAACTTCTCGCGCTCGTCGTCGTCGTTCGACTCCGTGGTTTCGAGCGAACCGCGGCCCGCGTTGCCGCCATTCAAATAGCGGTTCGCGAAATGCAGCACCGTGAAGGCGCCGAGAGCGATGAGGAGCACTTTGAGTTTCATGAGGGCGGGCTCGAGGGCGAAGGGGGTCTCGGGCCGTCGTAGGACGCGGGAAGCGAGGCAGAGAGTATCGGTCAGGCTGCGCGGACGCCCTCACTGCGATGCGCCGGGAATCCGCGCCCGGCGCCGCGCACGAGCCGAGCCGCCGGTCTTGCGCGAGCGCGGGCGCGCGGGGAAGATGGCCCGCGTTCTTCAGGCGGCGCACCCGCGCGAGCCGAAGGAGTCGAAGCATGAAGCTGCTCTTACCGTTGCTGGCAATCGTCGTCGTCCTCGGCGCACGCCCTGTCGCGCAGCCGGCCAACGCGCAACTCGTCACGGCGGTCAACATCGACGAACCGCCGCCGCCGGAGCCGGTCGATTGCCCGCTATGCGGCGGGAACGCGCAACTGCACATGCGCCTGATCACGTTCGTGATCGACCGCGCGACGACGCGCTTCTTGGGCTTCGTGGTCTGCGGTCGCTAGCGACGCGCGCTCACATCGAACGTCGCGCGACGTTCACTTTGGCCGCCGCGCGTTCGCGCAAGAGCGGTGCCTCGGTCGAACTCGGACCGTAAAGTGCGCCGATGCAATTTGGGTTCTTGATGGACCACCGGCGTTGCATCGGTTGCCACGCCTGCACGGTCGCCTGTAAGTCCGAAAACGATGTGCCGCTCGGGAGCTTTCGCACCTGGGTGAAGTACACCGAAAAGGGCACTTTCCCCGCAGTGAAGCGCCACTTCACGGTGCTGCGCTGCAACCACTGCACGAAGGCGCCGTGCGTGACGATCTGTCCGGTGACCGCGCTCGACAAGCGTCCCGACGGCATCGTCGACATCGACCGCGATGCGTGCATCGGATGCCGCGCGTGCATGCAGGCTTGTCCCTATGACGCGATCTTCCTGAACGAGGACACGGGCTCGGTCGAGAAGTGCCACTTCTGCGCGCATCGCATCGAACAGAACCTCGCGCCCGCCTGCGTGATCGTGTGTCCCGAGGAGGCGATCATCTTCGGCGATCTCGACGACTCGACCTCGCGCATCTCGAAGATGGTCGGCGCGCACACGACGCTCGTGCGGCGCGCGGAGCAAAACACGGGGCCGAACGTGCACTATTTGGAGACGCTGCCCGAAGCGCTCGAGCCGGGACTCGCGGAGCGGCCGGAAACGTACATCTGGAGCGAGCGGCCGAACACGAAGCCGGAAGCGTGGCCTGCGAACGTTGCGACGGCGCCGAACGTGCGCACGGTGCTCGACGTCGGTCACAAAGTGCAGTGGGGTTGGCCGGTCGCGGCGTACCTCGTGACCAAGGGCCTCGCGGCGGGCGTGGCGATGCTCGCGCCGTTTGCGGAGCAGCTCGGCTTGCGCGGAACACCGCTGCGCTGGGCGCCGGAAGTCATCGCGCTCGTGTTAACGCTGATCACGACCTTCCTGCTCGTCGAGGACCTGCACCGCCCGCTGAAGTTCCTCACGTTGCTCACGCGTCCGAACACGAAGAGCTGGCTCGTCAAGGGCGCGTGGATCTTGATGGCCTTCAGCGGAACGGTGAGCGCGACGCTCGCCGCGCAGTGGTTCGGCTTCGAGCAATTCGTGCAACCGCTGCGCTGGGTCAACGCGGTTCTCGGTCTCGGCGTCGCCGGCTACACCGCGTTCCTCTTCGCGCAATGCGAAGGCCGCGACCTGTGGCAATCGAAGCTCTTGCTCCCCCACTTGCTCGTGCAGGCGCTCGTGTGCGGCTCGACCGTGTTGCTGTGCTTCGCCGGCCGCAACTACGAGCCGCTGCGCTCGATCGCGTGCGTCTCGCTGCTGCTGCACGCAGTATTCATGGCGCTCGAACGTCACAAAAAGCACGCGACCTCGAACGCGCGACAAGCTGCGGCGTTCCTCGACGTCGTTCGCTGGGGCCGCGTGCCTGCGTTCCGCTTCGGACTGTTGGCCGGAGTCCTCGCGACGATGCCGATGATGGCCGTCGCGCCCGGCCGCGCGTTGGTCTGCATCCCCGTGCTCTTCGCGTTGTTCGTCTACAAGTACGCCTACATCCGCGCCGCGCAGTTGCCGCCGCTGTCATGAGCCACGATCCCCACACGCTGCGCATCACGCCGATCGAGAACTTTCCGCCGCCGGAGCAGTGGGACGACTGGACCGAGCTCGATCCCGCCGCGTGGCCCAAGCGCGTCGAGAAGCATTACGTCCTCGTACCGACGACGTGCTTCAACTGCGAAGCGGCCTGCGGGCTCGTCGCCTACGTCGACAAGAGCGACTTGTCGATCCGCAAGCTCGAAGGCAATCCCTTCCATCCCGGCTCGCGCGGCCGCAACTGCGCGAAGGGACCGGCGACGCTCAATCAAGTCGACGATCCCGGCCGCATCCTCTATCCGATGAAGCGCGTCGGCGAGCGCGGTTCGGGCAAGTGGGCGCGCACGACGTGGGACGAAGTGCTCGACACTTTCGCGGCGAAGATCCGCGCGGCGCTCGTCGAAGGTCGCAAGACCGAGGTCATGTACCACGTCGGCCGTCCGGGTCACGACGGCTACATGGACCGCGTGCTGCAGAGCTGGGGCGTCGACGGCCACAACAGCCACACCAATGTTTGCAGCGCTGCGGCGCGCCTCGGTTATGCGCTGTGGACCGGCGCCGATCGGCCGTCGCCCGACCACGAGAACGCGAAGTTCATCCTGCTGCTTTCGAGTCACCTCGAGACCGGCCACTACTTCAACCCGCACGCGCAACGCATCATCGACGCGAAGCTGGCCGGCGCGAAGATCGCGGTTGTCGACGTGCGCTTGTCGAACACGGCTTCGATGGCGGACTGGTGGCTCGCAACGTGGCCGGGCACCGAAGCGTTGCTGCTGCTCGCCTTCGCGAACGTGATCTTGAGCGAGGAGCTGTTCGATCGCGCGTTCCTCGAAGAGTGGGTCAACTGGCGCGAGTACCTCGCGGCGCTCCATCCCGGCGAGCCCGAGACCTTCGAGCGCTTCATCACGTCGCTCAAAGCTCGCTACGCCTTCGCGACTCCCGAGAAAGCCGCCGAAGAATGCGGCGTCGACGCACAAGCGATCCGCGACATCGCGCGCGCGATCGGCGCGGCAAAGTCGGCCTTCGCGTCGCACGTTTGGCGCAACGCGGCGTCCGGCAACGAAGGCGGCTGGCAAGTCGCGCGCTGTCTGCAATTCGTGACCGTGCTCGTCGGCGCCGTCGGCACCAAGGGCGGCACGAACATGAACACGCAGGACAAATTTGTCCCGCCGCCGTTCATCAAGCCCGGCCCGCAAAACGTGTGGAACGAGCTGCTCTATCCGCGCGAGTGGCCGCTGTCGCACCACGAGCTCAGCTATCTCCTCCCGCACTTCCTGCTTGAAGGTCGCGGCAAACTCGCGGCCTATTTCACGCGCGTCTACAACCCGGTCTGGACCAATCCCGACGGCATGGTGTGGGAGCAAGTGCTGCGCGATGAAGCGAAGGTCGAGTTGCACGCCGCGCTGACGCCGACGTGGAGCGAGACCGCGCAGTACGCCGACTACGTGTTGCCGATGGGACTCGGCGCCGAACGCCACGACATCCAAAGCCAAGAGACGCACGCCGCGCAGTGGATCGGTTTTCGTCAACCGGTGCGTCGCGTCGCGATGGAGAAGCTCGGCAAAAAAGTCGAGTGGACTTGGCAGGCCAACCCCGGCGAAGTTTGGGAAGAGGACGAGTTTTGGATCGCGCTGTCGTGGCGCATCGATCCCGACGGCTCGCTCGGCGTGCGCAAGTTCTATGAGTCGCCGTACCGCAAGGGCGAGCGCATCACCGTCGACGAGTACTACCGCTGGATCTTCGAGAACTCGGTGCCGGGACTGCCGGCGGCCGCGCGGCGCGAGAACCTCACGCCGCTCGAGTACATGCGCAAGTACGGCGTCTTCACGGTCGAAGACCAGGTGTACCGGACGCACGAACGGCCGCTGACCGAGTCGGAGCTCGACGGGACGACGAGAGACGAGGCGCGCGGGCTGGTGCTCACAGGTGGCACACCGATCG
>CAYHRR010000278.1:0-5925 GCA_964358875.1 uncultured Planctomycetaceae bacterium
ACGCCGGATCTGCGCAGCGTTCTCCCCGAGGATGCGCCCATTGCCGCTATCGAAGCTGCGCGCATGCGCCGCGCCGCCGCTATCGGCATCGACCCAGGCGACGCCGTCGACAACGAGTGAGTACGCCGTTGGCGCGCGCATCGCGGCGCGACGCTGCGTAGAATCCGCCGCCCTCCATGCACCCGATCCTCTTCACGCTTCCGTGGCTCGACTTTCCGGTGCGCTCCTTCGGCCTGATGTTGGCGCTGGGCTTTCTGCTCGGCTCGACGATCTTCAACAAGCTCGTCGCGCGGCACTCGAAGGATCCGGCGCAGGACGTCGAACGCTACGGCGCGATTCCGGTGTGGGTGTTGATCGGCATCGTGCTCGGAGCGCGCCTCCTGTACGTGATCGTCGAAGTCTCGCGCTACCGCTCGGCGCTCGGCGCGCATCCGTTGATGACGAACGAGCTCGCTGTGCAGTTGGGCGTCTCGACCGGACGCGAGTACCTGGCCGATCCGCTGCAGATGCTGCTCGTGTGGAAGGGCGGCTTGGTGATGTACGGCGGCTTCATCGGAGGCATCGTCGGCGGTACGTGGTGCGCCAAGCGCCACAAGCTGCGCATCCGTCACGCGGTCGACCTCGGCATCACCGCCGGCTTCTTCGGACAAGCCGTCGGGCGCATCGGATGTCTGTTGGTCGGCGACGATTTCGGTTCGCGCGTCGGTGACGGCGCGAAGGCGAGTTGGCTGCACTGGCGACCGATCGTGCTCGGCGACGGCGGCGAAATCGGTCCGTTCACGATCCGCGTGCCGAACCTGACGGCGACCGGGCACTTGCCCGAAGGCAGCTTGTTCGGCGACGAGAACGCGGGCCAAGTCCTGTGGGCGACGCAGCCGCTGATGTCGCTCAAGGCGTTGATCGTCGCGAGCATCGCGCTGTGGGTGCTCAAGCATCGCCGCTACGAAGGACAGGTCGCGCTCGTCGCGGTGTTGATCTACGCGTTGATGCGTTTCGCGATCGAGTTCCTGCGCGGCGACAACATCCGCGGCGTGTGGTTCGACGGCGCGATTTCGACGTCGCAGATGCTCTCGATCGCCGGTGCCTGCATCGCGACGATCCTGCTGCTCAAGAACTGGAACCGTCGCGACGCGCCGCTCGCAGCGTGAGAGCGCCATGGCGAACACGCGTTTGTTCGCGGGCGTCGACGAGGCCGGGCTCGGGCCGATCCTCGGACCGCTGACGCTGGGCTACAGCGTGTTTCGCGCGCCGAGCGAGGTCGGCAATTTTTGGAGCGCGCTCGAGCCGATCGTCAGCGACGAACCGCTGCGCGACACGAGCGCTTTCGTCGTCGCGGATTCGAAGGTCGTGTTCAAGCGCACGCCGCGCTGCGCGAAACGGCTCGAGGCGACGGCGCTCGGCTTTCGCGCGCTGCTCGATCCGGCGCGCGATCCGCGCTGCAAGGTCGGGCAATTCCTATGGGAGCAGCCGAGCGCGCTCGCGACGAACGCGGCGGAGCTCGCACGTCATCCGTGGTACCGCGACCTCGCGACGCAGCTTCCACGGCATTGGGATGCGCAGGCTTTGGAGTTGCGCGTCGAGAGCTTGCACCGCGCGCTGAACAAGGCGCGCATCGAGCTCGTCGACGCCGGCGTGCGTGTCGTGCCCGAGGGCGAACTCAACCGCTCGTTCGACGAGACCGACAACAAGTCGCGCACGCACTGGAATTGTTCGGAGCCGATTTTTCGCCGCGTGTGGGAGCTGCCGGGCGTCGAGCCGATCGAGCTCGTCGTCGATCGCCACGGCGGTCGCATGCACTACGGCGCGCAACTCGCGCGCGCGTTTCCCGATGCGCAGGTTCACCTTGTCGACGAAGCGCCGGAGTGTTCGCGCTATCGCCTCGCGGCGCGCGACGGCTCGCGCGAGATGAGCGTGACCTTCGCGGAGAAGGCCGAGCGTTTGTCCTTCGCCGTCGCGCTCGGCTCGTGCCTCGCGAAGTTCGCGCGCGAAACGGCGATGGGAGCCTTCAACGCCTGGTTCGCCGCGCGCCAAGCGGGCCTTGCGCCGACAGCGGGCTACACGACCGATGGACGACGTTGGCTCGCCGACGCCGAACGCACGATCGAACACGAGCGCATTGACCTGGACCGCCTAGTGCGGCGACGCTGAGCTCGTCCTGAACTTCGGGGGAGGTTCGTCATGCGCCAATTCGTTTCGCTCGCCGCGTCTACGCTCGTTTGCGCCGTCGCGTTCTCATCCTGTTTCACGATCACGCTGCCGGAGCCGACCTTCCGTCCGCTGCGCGAAGAGCGCTTCGTGCGCATCGACGCCGCACGTGATCGCGTCGAGTGGATCGAGATCGAGCACGGACTCGCCCCGCTCACGTGCAACTTCGGTGCGCACCTCGCCGAGGTCCTCGCGCGTCGCCGCGTCTTCGCTCCGGCCGGCGGGCTCTTCTCAGTCGACTTCGACGGGGCGGACTTGCACGCCATGCCGATCGACGTGTCCGACTCCGCCGAACACGAGCGCCGGCGGATCGACGCGCTGCACGTCGACGACGCACGCTTGGTGCTCGATGAACGCGGCGGCGTGGCGCTATGGCGTTCGGGAACACTCGAACGTGCATCGGAGTGGCTGTGTGCGCCGGACTTCGGGTCGGACGACGGCGGCTGGGCGCTGTTCGAATCCGCCGCGGTGAATTGGATCGCGCTACCGCCCTTCGACATCGCGCTCTCGCTCGGAGGTTGGCCGGAGGGCGATGAGTTGTTCGATCCGCGCTCGCTCGAACTGCTCGCCAAGGCCCGAGCTTCGGGCGAACGCTTCTGGAGCCTGCGCGGCAACTCGCTGTGCCTCGACGCTCCGTTGACGGCGGAGAGTGCGTCGCGCTTCCTGTCGCTCCTGAACTACCCGGCTTCGCCGGACGCGGACGATGAACGCTTCGGTCAACTGTTGTGCGAGCTAGATACGTCGGACGAACGACTGCGCGCACGTTTCGCGCCGCAGGAAGGTGACTGGATCCGCGTCGCATGGACGCGTTGGGATGCACTCGGCGAGACCGTGCTCGGCAAAGGCGCAGCGCACCGACTCGGGTTCTCCGTCGACTCACTCGAGGCCTACACACAACTGCGCCGCGAACACGGGCTGCCCGAACTGCACGCCGTCGCAGGAGAGAACTGAACATGCGCCTCATCGAACGAATCGCCGCACTCGCGCTCGCCGTCGGTGCGCTCAACTCGTGCCTGGTGTTTCCGGGGCCTGACTTCGTAGCGCTGCGCGAGGAACACTTCGTGCGCATCGACGCCGCGCACGACGTCGTCGACTGGATTTCGATCGAGCACGACCTCGTCCGCGGCAGCGAATCCGCGGGAGCGCTGCGCGGCGTCCTCGCGGGCCGACGCGTGTTTCCCTCGGGCGGCGGTTGGATCTCGCTCGATCTCGAAAAGCTCAGTCAGGGCAACGACGGGCGACAACCGACCGAGCCGCTCGACGAAGCAACCGAAGAGGAGAGCGCGGCCGCGAAACGCATCCGCGAACTCGCGCCCGGCGTCGGCATCGTCGAGGTCGCGCTCGGCCTCGAGGCGAAGGGCTCACTCGCGCTCTGGCGCCGGACGCGCATCGAGCACGCGAGCGAATGGCTGAAGCTTCTTGCCGACGAGGAGCTGCGAGTCGAAAGCGAACGCCACGGGATGCTCGACACCTTCCCGGTGTTCGACGCACGCACGCTCGAACTCGCGTTGCTCGCCCAGGAGTCCGGTGAGCGTTTCTGGAAATTCCGCGACGATTCGCTCGTGTTCGAGATGCCGATGACACCCGCCAACGCGGCGCGTTGCGTCGCGCGCATCACCGACGCCGCAGCGGAAAGCAAGGGCGGTTACACACGGACGCTCCTCAACAATCTGCGCGAACTCAAGATCGCCGACGAACGCCTGCACGCGCGCTTCGGGCCGGACGAGAGCGGCTGGATAGCGCTGACCGACAATCACGCGAAGACCGAGAAGCTCCAGCGCATCACGGCAACGTGGGCCGGCGAGCACGGCCTCGCCGTCGAACCCGTCGAGAGCTTCGCCGCGCGTCGCCGCGCCGCCGGACTGCGCTGATACGGCGCTCGCCAGGCCTGCGAGCGCGGGATATGGTTTCGCGCCCTCGGCCTGCGCCCGACCCCGCAAACCAAGCCCAGCCCCCGTGAAGATCGCGATCCTTGGCGCCGGCGTGTCCGGCCTTGCCCTCGCCCGTTTCCTGATCGAGGGCGGTGTCGCGCGCGACGACATCCACTTGTTCGAAGCGGCGCGCGCGACGGGCGGGCTGTGCGCCTCGAAGACCGTCGACGGGTTCACCTACGACGTGACGGGCGGCCACATCCTCTACAGCAAGGATGTCGCGGCGATGGATTGGATGAAGAGCTGCGCGGGCGGCGAGCAGGCCTTCGTCAAGCGCGACCGGCACACCAAGATCCGCTTCGGCGACCGTTGGGTGCACTACCCCTTCGAGAACGGCCTCGGCGATCTGCCGCCGCAAGCGAACTTCGACTGCTTGAAGGGCTACGTCGACGCCTGGCACGCGCGCAGCACCGACGGATCGAGCGCGCCGCAGAGCTTCGACGCCTGGGTGCAGTGGCGTTTCGGCGCCGGCATCGCGCGGCACTTCATGGACCCCTACAACGCGAAGGTCTGGAAGCGCCCGCTGAGCCAGCTCTCGAGCGACTGGGTCGCCGGGCGCGTGCCCGATGCGCCGGTCGACGACGTGCTGCGCTCGGCCGTCGGCATCCGCACCGAGGGCTACACGCACCAATCGATCTTCTACTACCCGCTGCGCGGCGGCTTCCAAGCGATCACCGACGGCATGGCGAGCACGCTGCAGGACCGCGTGCGCCTGTCGACGCCGGTCACGGACTTGGTGAAATCCAAGGCCGGCTGGCGCGTCAACGGCGAGGAATTCGACCGCGTCGTTTCGACTTTGGCGCTCACGGACTTGCCGAAACTCGTGGCCGAGATGCCGGACAGCGCGGCTCGAGCGATGCGCTCGCTCGAGTTCAATTCGATCACGTGCATCCTGGTCGCGCTGCAGCGCGCCGAGCACCCGAACTTGTCGTGGATCTACCTCCCCCACGACGCGCAAGGGCCGACGAACCGCTTGACGTACATGTCCAACTACTCGCCGCACATGGCGCCGAACGCAAAGAGCTCCTTCCTGTGCGAAGTGACCCATCCGGGCGGCGCGCCGTATCCGGGAGCGGAGCTCGAAGTTGAAGTCGTCGCGGGCTTGGAGCGCGCAGGATTGGTGGCGCCGGGCGAGGTGCTGTTCACCGATCGCGAGAGCACGCGCCATGCCTATGTCGTGTTCGATCACGACTACGCGGCGCGGCGCCGCGCGGCCTTCGGATGGCTCGATTCTGTCGATCTCGTCACCCTCGGCCGCTTCGGACGCTTCGAGTACGACAACTCCGACCAGTGCGTGATCAAGGCGCGCGAACTCGCGCGACGCATGACGAGCGGCTCTGCGCGCGGCTGACGGTTGCAACACCTGAGTTCGCGCGCAGGAAGCACGTAGCCCGAATCTGTCAAGGGTATTTTCTTCCCGGTGTCTCCCGCGCACGCGAGGGCGAGCTAGTATTCCGCCGTAGGGTTCCTGGGGGCGGACTGCGGCGAGCCACATCGAGGATTTGCCGCGAATGTCACGCTGGGCTCTTTTTTCGCACTCTGTTCACACGACATCGCACTTTGAGGGAAGTGCGTGAGGTTCGGTCGCGGCATCGTCGATGCGCGCGGGCGAGCTTCGTCCGAACACGAAAGCCATGGAACACAAACTGAAAACTGCACGAGCGCTCGCTCTGAGCGGGCTCCTTGCCGCCGCACTGACGGGCTGCGGCGGAGGCGGTGGCGGCGGTGCCTCCGTCGCGCCGAGCAACTTGGTCTATGCACGAGCGCTGGTCTTTGCCGCGCGCGGTGT
>CAYHRR010000279.1:0-5911 GCA_964358875.1 uncultured Planctomycetaceae bacterium
TCGAGACGGCGCGCGGCATGCTGCTCCCCGTGCCGATCGAGAACATCTTCAACGCTCACGACGCCGTGGAGCGTTGTGCGCTCGTCGGAGTCGGTCCGCGCGGCGCGGAGCGGCCCTTCCTCGTCGTCGAACGACGCAACACGCGCCGCAAGGACGACGAGCGCGTGCTGCGCGTCGAGTTGCAACGCTTCGGCGCAACGCAACCGCTCGCCGCGCGCGTCGAAGGCTTCTTGTTCCACGACGCGTTGCCCGTCGACGTGCGCCACAACGCGAAGATCGATCGCGGCGCGTTGAAGCTCTGGGCCGAAGAGCGCGCGCCGTGAAAGCCGTCGTCACGGGCGCCAACGGCTTCCTCGGCCGCTACGTCGTGCGCGAATTGCGCGAGCAAGGTCACGAGGTCATCGCCGGCACGCGCCGCGACGCGCCGGAGTTGACGGCGCTCGGCGCACGCGTGGTTTCGCTGGACCTCGGTGACCGCGAGGCGCTGCGCAACGCCTTCAAGGGAGCGGACGTCGTGTTCCACACGGCTGCGAAGACCGGCGTGTGGGGCAAGCGCGCGGAATTCGTGGCGAGCAATGTCACCGGTACCGCGAACGTCATCGCCGCTTGCGAAGCGCGCAAGGTGCGGAAACTCGTCTTCACCAGCTCGCCCAGCGTCGTGTTCGACGGTCGCGATCACGTCAATGCGTCGAACGACTTGCCCTACGCGAGCACGTTTCTCAGCGACTATCCCGCGACCAAAGCGAAGGCGGAGCAACACGTGCTCGCTGCGAACGGCCGCTGGGGCTTGGCGACCTGCGCACTGCGTCCGCACTTGATCTTCGGTAGCGACGACCCGCATTTGCTGCCGCGCATCGTCGCGCGCGCGCGCGCCGGCAAGCTCGCGCGCATCGGCGACGGGCACAACGAAGTGACCTTGTGTGCAGTCGAGAACGCGGCGCACGCGCACTTGCTCGCAGCGCGGATGCTCGAGGTCGGCGCACCGCATGCGGGCCGTGCGTTCTTCATCGGACAACATGAGCCCGTCGGTTTGTGGCCGTGGATCGAGGCGTTGCTCGCGCGCATCGGCGCACCGCCGATCCGCCGATCGTTGTCCGCAACGTCTGCCTATGCGCTAGGCGCGAGCCTCGAACTCGCGTGGACCTTGCTGCGCCGCGCCGGTGAGCCCCCGATGACGCGCTTCCTCGCTCAGCAACTTTCGCGCTCCCACAGCTACTCCATGGCTCCCGCGCGCGACGCCTTCGGCTACCGCGAGCGCATCACGACGGCAGCCGCGACCGAACGCGTGGTGGAAGCCCTGTGCGTGCGCTAGCGTGCGCCCCTCGAAACGGCCGATTCATCCCGAATTCACGGAGACAAACATGATTCGCACTCTCGCACTGTCGTTCCTGGTCCTCGTCTGCGGCGCCTCCCTGTGGGCTTTCCAAGGTGCCGGAGAAGGCGAGGCGGCGATGCAAACGCCTCAGCCTTCCGCCGAGCACAAGCTGTTGCACCGCTGCGTCGGCACCTGGGACGCCACGATGAACATGATGGGCCAAGCCTCGAAGGGCACGATGGTCGTCGAACTCGGGCCGGGCGGATTCACGACGATCTCGCACTTCAAGGGCGACATGCTCGGCATGACCTTCGAGGGGCGCGGCATCGACGGTTACGACGCGACGAAGAAGAAGTTCGTGTCGATCTGGACCGACAACATGATCCCCGCGCCGATGTTTACGGACGGCACGTGGGACGAGAAGACGCAGACGATGAGCATGTTCGGCGAGATGTCCGACATGACCGGCAAGATGGCCAAGCATCGCTTGGCCACGACGTACACGGGCGCCGACGCCATGGACTTCCGCGTCTACGCGCTCGGCGCGGACGGCAAGGAGACTCCCTCGTTCGACATCCACTACGCGCGCAAGTCGAAGTAGCGCTTCGAGCACACGAAAAGGGCGGGGCACCTCGACGAGGTACCCGGCCCCATTTCGTTCGCGAACGCGGCGCTCAGACGAGTTCGAGCGAGCGCGTGTCGCGCAAGCGCCGAAGCAGCAGGAAGAATTCCTCGAACGGCATCACGATTTGCTCGCGCGTGCCGCGGCGACGCACCGCGACCGTGCCTTCGGCACACTCGCGCTCTCCGGCGATCAGCATGAACGGGATCTGGTCGTGCTGCGCTTCCTTGATCTTGTTGTTCATGTGGCCTGGGTAGTCCATCAACGACGCGCGGAAGAGTTCGCCGCGCAGCCTGACCTCGAGCGAACGCACGTAGTCCGTGTGCTCCTCGCGAATCGGGATCAGCGCGACCTGCTTGGGCGCGCACCACACCGGGAACTTGCCGCCGAAGTGTTCGATCAAGCCGCCGATGAAGCGTTCCATCGAGCCCAAGATCGCGCGGTGGATCATGATCGGCCGCTTGAGCGTGCCGTCGGAATCCGTGAAGTGGATGTCGAAGCGCTCGGGCAGGTTGAAGTCGCACTGCACCGTCGACATCTGCCACTCGCGGCCGAGCGAGTCCTTGATCTTGTAGTCGATCTTCGGCCCGTAGAACGCGCCGCCGCCTTCGTCGAGTTCGAGCGGCAAGTTCATGCGCGCCGCGCCCTTCTTGAGAGCATCGATCGCTTTGTCCCACACCTCAGCCGAACCGATCGCCTTCTCGGGCCGCGTCGCGAGGTACGCGGTGTAGGTGTAGCCGAAGGTCTTCAGCACCGTGTCGATCAGATCGAGCACGCCAGCGATCTCGACTTCGAGTTGCTCTGGCGTGCAGAAGATGTGGCTGTCGTCCTGCGTGAAACCACGCACGCGCATCATCCCGTGCAGTACGCCGGATTTTTCGTAGCGATAGACCGTGCCGAACTCCGCGAAACGCAACGGCAAGTCGCGATAACTGTGCGCGCGGCTCGCGTAGATCATCACATGGCCGGGGCAGTTCATCGGCTTGACGCGATAGGGCATGTCGTCGATGCCCATCGGCGCATACATCATGTCCTTGTAGTTCTCGAGGTGGCCCGAGACGTTGAACAGCTCCTCGCGGAACACGTGCGGCGTGTAGACGAACTCGTAGGCGCGGCGCACGTGCTCGTCGTACAGGAAGTCCTCGAGCGCGCGGCGCACGGCTCCGAGGTTGGGATGCCAGAAGATGAAGCCGCTGCCGGCTTCGTGGTGCGTGCTGAACAAGTCGAGATCGGTGCCGAGCTTGCGGTGGTCGCGCAGCTTGATTTCTTCGAGCCACGCGAGGTGCGCTTCGAGCTCTTCCTTCTTCCAGAAGGCCGTGCCGTAGATGCGCTGCAACATCGGCCGCTTCTCATCGCCGCGCCAATACGCGCCGGCGATGTTGAGCAGCTTGAATTGGAAGCCGCGATCGAGGCGGTCGATGTGCGGACCTTCGCACAGATCCTCGAAGTCGCCGTGGCGATACACGGTGATCGCTTCGTCGGCCGGGATCAGCTCGATCGCTTCGAGCTTGTAGCTCTGCGCGCTCGCTGCCATACGCCGCTTCGCCTCGTCGCGCGTCACCGTTTCGCACACGAGCTGCGGCGAGCGCTTGGCGATGCGCTCCATTTCCTTCTCGATCTTGCGGAGGTCCTTTTCCTCCAGCGGCTCGGGCAGATCGAGGTCGTAGTAGAAACCGTGCTCGATCGACGGGCCGAAGCCGAACTTCACTCCCGGATAGAGCTTCTGGACCGCCGACGCCATCAAGTGCGACACCGAGTGGCGCAGGGTCGACAGGGGGAACGGCGCAGCGCTGTTCGGCGCATCGCCGACGGGATCGTTGGGCGCACACATGCAAGCCTCCTTCCCACGGGTCTTCCCGCGGGCGTCACCGCCGCAACCTGCGGCAGTTCCTTCCGGGACCTTCGGGGCCGCGCTGTGCCGACCTGGCTCCGCGCGGTTCGCTGCGCGCCCGGGCGGCGGCGAAGGGCGGAGAGAGTAAAGGCCGTCGCAGGACTCGGCCAGCGCACTCTCCGAAGCCGTACCGATAGGGGAATCGGTGGAAGAAGAGGGTGGGGAGAAGTCGCCTCGGGGGCGTTGTACGGCCTGCGACGGCCTGAGCCTCCCTATCGGAGCCGACATGCGCGAGGCGTAGGAAGTTCTCCCGCGACGCGCGAAGTTCCCGGAACTGAATTCGGCGGCGGCGAGGGCTCGCTCAGCACGTCGCTGCGCGCCAGACCTTGACCTCGGTCTCGAGCGTGACGCCGGTGACTGCGGCGACTTCGGCGCGCACTTCCTCGATCAGCGCCAACACGTCGGTCGCCGTTGCGTGGCCTCGATTGATGATGAAGTTGCCGTGCAACGGGCTGACGAGCGCGTCGCCCTTGACGCGTCCCTTGAGACCCGCGATGTCGACCAGCTTGCCCGCCGAGCAACCGTTCGAACGCGCCGGATCGGGGTTCTTGAACACGCAACCCGCGCTCCACTCCGTCACCGGTTGGACGCGGCGCTTCTCGGACAAGTACTCGCGCGTCTTCTCGCGCACCGCAGCGACGCTCGCAGGAACGAGCTTCAGGATCGCGCTGACCACGACGCGCTCGCCCAAGGCACCGTTGCGATAGCGCGGCGTGCACTCCGCGCGCGCGAGGTCGCGCACGGAACCGTCGGGCTCGAGCACGCGCACGAGTTCGAGCGAGTCCCACAACTCGCCCCACTTACCGCCGGCGTTCATGGCGACGCCGCCGCCGAGGTGGCCCGGCACGCCGGCGAGGCATTCGAGGCCGGACAGCCCGAGCGCGGAGGCGTTTTGGACGAGCGACGGCAAGGTCGCGCCGGCCCAGGCAATCAAGCGCGGATCGGAGGCGGGAGGCGCGGGCGCGACGTTGCTGCGCGGGCCTTCGTGGTCGAGCGCACTCGCTCCGTCGAGCGACGGACGAAAGCAACGCTTCATGCGATCGGTGGTGATGACGACGCCCGGCAAGCGACCGTCGTCGACGATCAAGTTCGCGCCGCCGCCGAGAATGCGTGGCACGAAACCGCGCTCGCGCGCTGCGTTGTAGGCCGCGCACAGTTCCTCGGGATCGGCGGGTTCGAGCAACCACTCGGCACGTCCGCCGACGTGCATCGTCGTCTTGGCTGAGAGGTCAGCGTCGAACAGCGCGGCACAGGGCCAGTTCTGCAATGAGATCATCCTTGATGTCGACGATGTCGCCCGCGCCGAGCACGAGCAGAGCGCTGTTCGCGGCAAGGGCCCGGCACGCGGCGCGTAGGCTCGCACGGATGTCGCCGCCGGCCTGTGCCGCGATGTCGCAGCGGATCAAGCCGTCGACGAGCTCCTGCGAACCGGCGAGATGCTCGCCGTCGATGTGCGCTCGCGCGCCGTAGACGTCGGCGACGGTGACTTGGTCGGCCATGCGCAGCGACTGCACGAATTCCGCGAGGAATCGAGCTGTTCGGCTGTGTTGATGCGGTTGGAAGAGCACGTGCAGCGGTCGGCCGGGGAACACGCGCCGCGCGGCTTCGAGCGTCACGCGCACTTCCGTCGGATGATGCGCGTAGTCGTGCACGATATCGATGCCGCCGATCGCACCCCACGGCTCGAAGCGCCGCAGACTGCCGCGATAGTGCTCGAGTCCTCGTGCCGCAGCGCGCGCCGCCGAGTCGAGCTCGCCCCCCCACTCGCGCGCCGCGAGTCCGACGACCAGCGCGAGCGCGCAGGCCGCATTGTCGACGTTGAATTCCCCGGGCACCGGCAGCGTGATCGAGGGCACGACGAAGTTCGGGCCGTCGAGGCGAAACGTGAAGTAGCCGCTGCGCTCGCTGAGCAGAGTGACCTTGACCTCGCGCCCCAAGCGCCACACCAAGCAACGCGCCGCCTCCTCGACGCGCGGCGCGACTTCGCGGCCGACGACGAGTAGGCCGTCGGGGTGAATGCGGTTGGCGAACTTCGCGAAGGCGTTCTTGACGTTCTCCAGGTCGCCGAAGCAATCGAGGTGAT
>CAYHRR010000280.1:0-5901 GCA_964358875.1 uncultured Planctomycetaceae bacterium
CGGCGGTCCGACCCGCGGCCGCAAGCGCATCCACCGCATGGGCATGAACTCGGGCAAGATCCTCGCCAAGGGTCGCCAGCGCAAACCGCGCCGCGGCCGCGACTGCCTCAGCAAGTAGTCGCGCAGCGCTTTCGTTCGCTTGAGCATCCCGGGCGCCGCACCACGCGGCGCCCGTTTTCGTCGGAGCCGCACCACGCGGCGCCCGTTTTCGTCGGAGCCGCACCACGCGGCGCCGTTTTCGTAGAGGCCCGTTGCCGAGCCCGTTTCGTAGGCGCCACGCAGCAGGCGCAACACCAGCGCGCTATTTCCGACGTTTGGCGCGCAGCGCCCGCCGCCTCGGCAGCGAAATCACCACGCTGCCCGCGCCGCACACCGGCTTGCGCACTCCGCGGCGCGCGCTCATTGCGTCAGGGAATTGCGCACCGCGACGAGCAAGAACACCGACGCGCACCAGACGCCGAGAACGATCGCGCGAATCGACCACATGCAAATGCAACGTGCCATGAGAGTCCTCCTGGCCCGAGCACCGGGTGCCCGGTCCGCACTTCGATCCGCAGGTGCGCCGAAATGCGGGGCGGGAATTCTCGAAATCTGCGTTCGTAGCACCGCCGCTCGCTCATGAAGGCGCGTTCATTCAGGGCTCGTCGGAGCCCCCTGCCAGCGCCCGAAGTGGTCGGCGCCGCTTTCCGTCACCTGCACGATGTCCTCGAGGCGCACGCCGTACTTCCCGAGGACATACACGCCCGGCTCGTTCGAAAGCGTCATGCCCGGCGCGAGCACCGTCTCGTTTCCGCCGTCGAAGTAGGGGTCTTCGTGGCCTTCGACGCCGATGCCATGACCCAAGCGGTGCGTGAGGTGCTCGTACGCGCCGCCGAATCCGTCGGCCGCCAGTGAGGCGCGCGCGATGCGATCGATATCGCGGCACAACACGCCGGGCTTCAACGCATCGAAAGCACGTTGCTGCGCGGAACGCACCGCGTTCCAGGCCTTCATGCGCGCGGCATCGGGCGCGCCCGCGACACACCATGTGCGCGTGGTGTCGCTCTGGTAGCCGTGCAGGCTCGCGCCGGTGTCGACGAGCAGGAAGTCACCGCGACCGATGACGACGTCGTGGTTCTCGCCGTGCGGGTAGGCGGCTGCGGGACCGACGAGCGCGAGGCACCACGCGCCGCTCATTCCGAGCTTGCGGTGCGCGGCGTCCATCAACGCCGCGACGGCGGAGCCGTTCATGCCGAGCTCGACCCGCTGCGAAGTCGCGATGATCGCACGCTGCGTCAACTCGTTCGCGCGCCGCAGCAACGCGAGCTCGTGCGCGTCCTTCACGCCGAGCAACTCCGTGACGATCTCGCGGCCGAACACGACGCGCTCGCCGCCAAGTTCGGCGCGCAACGATTCCGCGATGAAAAAGCGCGCCGTCGGGTCGACAGCCACGCGCTCAGCGCGCCGCGCCCGCAAGGCCGCCGCCATCGGCTTCCAGGCGTATTCGTGTTCGGCCCACTCGACGATCTCGCCCGCGGGGCCGTCGTCGGTGTTGATCGACAGACGCGCCTTCTCCGCTTCGAAGGCCGGGCAGATCCAGAAATGCGCGCCGTCGGCCGTCACCACGAGCGCGAAGGTGCGCTCGGATTTGCCCCAGCTGATGCCGCTGAGGTAGCTCATCGTCGCGCCGCCTTCGCACACGAAGGCGTCGAGGCCGCGGCGCGCGAGCAGTGTGCCGAGGCGCACGCGTCGCGCCTTGCGTTCCACGCTCGAAATCGGCGCAAGGCCCGCGCGCTCGTCGCGCAATTCGTCGAACGGATCAGCGTGCGCTGCGTCGGTCGGTGCGACAGGTGCGCGCGTCGCTCGGCAAGCCGACAGAGCTCCGACGCCCAAAGAAAGCGCGAGCATGTCGCGACGGGAACTCGTGCCGATCGACCGCGTGGTTTCGCTCATGCGGCGCAGATTAGTTCGCCGCGGCTGCGCTCGATAGTCAGTCGCCGAACGCGCGCGGCGCAGGTTGCTCTCGGTCGCGCCGCGGCGCCGCCGCGCGCGCGCGAACGCGCATGCATTCGAGTTCGGCGTCGACGCGCAGATATCCGGTCCAACCGAGCGCCGCCTCGGTCGCTACGGTGCCCTGCGCGCTCGCTGCGTGTCCGAGCCACGACAGGTCGCCGCTCGCATTCCAGGTCAGCCGAATTCCAGGTTGAGCGTCACTCACGCTGCGCACCATCGGACGCGCGAGGCGTACGGCTGAAGCGCGCCGCGAACTCGTCACGGCGCGCCCAGGTGCTGCAGCATGAAGCGCTCGATGCGGCCGTACTCGTCGATCCAATGCGCGCCGTCCTCGAAGCCGTGGCCTTGGCTCGGATACAGCATCGCGTCGAAGTCCTTGCCGAGATCGATCAGCGTCTCGATCAGCCTGATCGAGTCTTGCGCGAACACGTTGGTGTCGACCATGCCGTGCAAAATCAGCAACGGATCGCGCAGGCCCGCAGCGTGGTCGATCGGCGAGCTCGCGCGGTACGCGTCGGGATGCGTCGACGGCCGTCCGAGGCGCGGCTGTGTGTAGCCGGGATGGTACGTGCGCCAATCGGTGACGGAGCGCAACGCGGCGCCGCAACTCCAGCGCTCCGGCTCGGTGAACAGCGCCATCAACGTGAGGAATCCGCCGTAGGAACCGCCGTAGCAGCCGATGCGTTGCGCGTCGATCACGCCGCGCCGCGCGAGTTCGTCGACGACGAGCGCGATGTCGGCGAGCTCGAGCTTCCCCAGTTGGAACTGCACCGCGCCGCGAAATTCCGAGCCGTAGCCGGCGCTGCCGCGGTAGTCGACGTCGACGACCACGTAGCCCATCGACGCCAGGCGCGAGTGGAACATCAAGTTCACCGCGTACTCGGTCATCGAGTCGGTGACATTCTGCAAGTAGCCCGCGCCGTGGATGAACACGACGCACGCGCGTGCGCGGTCGGGATGCGCGAGGCTCGTCGCGCGCGGCAGGTAGACGTGCGAGCGGACATCGGTGCCGTCCGCGTGACGCAACGCGAGCTTCTCCGGCAGCAGCCACGCACGCGAGCTGAAGTCGTTCGGAATCGTGTGGGTCAAGCGTGCGCAGTTCGCGTTGCGGCCGGTGCGCCACAGCTCGTCAGGCAGCCCGAGTTCGCCGTGCGTGAACACGACGACGTCGCCGTGCGTCGACGCGCGCGGAGACGTGTTCATTCCGGACGGCACCGAGTACCAGTGGGTCGACCACGCTCCGCTCCGCGCGTCCCGCTCGGCGCGACCGAGCTCGCGCTGCGCCGGATCGCGGCGACTCGCGCAGAACACGATGCTGCCGTCGGGGAGCTCGTCGAAACTCTCGACTTCGCCTTCGACGCGCGTGACTTGCGTCACGGCGCCGCTGAGCGCGTCGAGCTCGAAGACCTCGTTGTGACCCGGCGTCGTCGAACTTGCGACGCCTTCGGAAGCGAACAAGAGCCGCGTACCGGCGACGTTCCAGTGCGCGCGGCTACCGGGTCCACCGACCCAATGCGCATCGAGCTCCGTGAGCAGGAGCTTCGTCTCGCCTTCGCTCCACACCCACGTCTCGACGATGCGAAAGTCGTTGGCGACACGGCGAAAGGCGAATCGCGCCGGTACTCCCGCCTGCTCGCAGGGCGACCAACCGATGTCGTTGAAAAGAGCGCTTTCTCCCGGCAATTCGAGCGCTTTGCGGGTGCCGTCGCTCGTGCTCCACATCCACAGCGTGCGCGCAGGCCAGGGCTCGTCGGCCTGATCGCGGCGGCCTTCGATGGTCGTGACGCGCTCGCTCAAGTAGTTGGGGATCAACGTCGGCGCCGGTTGCTTCGAGCGATCGACAGCGCAGCCGAACACGAAGCGTCCGTCGGGCGACAGGCTCGCGTCTTCGAGCGTCGCGATGTCTTTCATGCCTTCGAGCGCGAGCTTGCGGCCCGACTCGACGTCGAAAAACTGCGCGTCCGTTTCGAGCTTCGTTCCGTCGGCGTTGCTGCTTTCGATCTTCGCCAAGGGCGTGTCGCTGAAGCACGCGCGACGGTCGCGGCTCCATTGCACTCGGCGCGTCGACGCCGTCAGCGCTCGCGACGGCCACTGCGCATCCGACAAGCGCAGCGGAAACGGCTCCGGGCCGTGCAACGGAAAGTCGAACAACTCGTCGGAGGTGCGCACGTGCAACCGAACGTCATCGTCGGAGAAGCTCAGCGAGTCGACCTCGCCCAAGCGCTCGGGCCAGGGCGCAGGCTCGTCAGCCACGGACTGGGCGGCGGGTGCATCCGTCGTCGACGGCGCTGCGTCGGCGGCAAGTTGCGGCGGGTCTTTGTAGAGCACGCGATAGTGCGCCGGCAGGTCGGCGTCGTCGTGCGCCATGTCGAGCAGGACGACGGCGTGTTCCCAAGCGACGGCGAGCACCTCACCGGACTTGCTCCACGCGAAGGCCTCGGTCTGCGCGGGTTTCCAGCCTTCGAGCTCTGCGACGACCGTCGTGCGTTGTCTCGTCGTGTGCGCAGCACGTTCTGCTCGTTCGAGATGCGCGCTCAGTCGTGCTGCGTCGTTCAACTCGACGCCGGCTGTTTCCGTCGGAACCAAGTACGCGCCCGCGCTCTCGCTCAGCCGACGCTTTCCCCGCTCGTCGCGCTCGAGTGCGTGCCACTCGACGAGCATCCAACGACCTCCGGCGGAGATGGAACGCACGCGCGGCGCTTCGCCGGTCAGAGCGGGAATCTCGAAGATCTCCGCCAGCGACGGCTCGGCGCGCAGCGCGATCTCGGCGGGCGTACTCGGCGCGCTCGCGCAACTCGAGGCGACGAGAAGCAGGAAAACGCCGATCCACGGTGTGCGCAGCAGCGAAGGCATGGCGCGAGAAGTTACGCAGGCGCCGGGCCGACAGGGAGAGCCGGCTTTCGCGGTCAACGGCTCAAGAGTGTTCGAAACGTCGCTCGATAGGTGCCGGCGTGTCGTTCCCCACGCACAGCGCTCCCGCCCAGGACCGCACGGTCGACTCGCTCGGCGCCGGCGCGTCGCCCGCGGATTTGCTCGGTCGCGACAGCGCGACCGTCGAGCTCGCGCTGCACAGCGAGCCGCGCCCCGCGCTGTTTCCGGCGCGCGAACCGCGCCGCAGCCACTGGTTGGGGATCACGCTGCAATCGGCGGCGCTCGCAGCGCTCGCGTACCTGTGCCTGTTCAACCTGTCGGTCGTGCGCGGGAGCTCGATGGCGCCACGCATCCACGACGGCGATCGCATCTTGATCGATCACTTCAGCTACATGTTCGGAACGATCGGGCGCGGCGACATCGTGGTGCTCAAGTACCCGCTCGATCCGAGCGTCGACTACATCAAGCGCGTCATCGGACTGCCCGGCGACGAAGTCGTGCTCGAAAACGGCCGGGTTTTCGTCAACGGCGAAACGGTCACCGAGCCCTATGTCGCCGATCAGGACCCGCTCGCGCGCGTGCACGTGCGTGTGAAGCCCGCGCACTTCTTCGTGCTCGGCGACAATCGTCCGCGTTCGTGCGACAGCCGCGAATTCGGCCTCGTTCCGCAGGACTACATCCGCGGCAAGGTCGAGTTGCGCGTGTGGCCGCCTGCGCGCGCCGGTTCGATCGACGCCGATTGAGCGCGAGCGAGCGCCGCGATTCGTTCTTGCGCGCGCCGCAGGTAGAGTTCGCGCCATGACGGCTGCAGCAACGGTTTCGCTCGTAACGGGGAGCGTGCGTGGGCTCGGACTCGCGGTGGCGCGGCGCTTGCGCGAACGCGGAGATCGAGTGCATGTCGTGTACCGCAATTCCAAGGAGCTTGCGGACGCGTTGCAGGTCGAGTTCGACGGCCGCGTGCACCGCGCCGACTTGTCGAGCGGCGCCGCCTGGAACGCGTTGGTCGCCGATGTCGTGGCGCGCGACGGCGGCATCGAC
>CAYHRR010000281.1:0-5897 GCA_964358875.1 uncultured Planctomycetaceae bacterium
GATGGACGTGGTGTCGCTGGAGGATTCCACGAAGGTGATGCCGGTCGGCGAGGTGAGCCCCATGTCGCACACGCTCGGCAGAGTGTCCGGCCAATCCGCGCGCCACTTCGCCGAGCCGTTGCGCCAGCCGTAGTCGGCGCCCGCGACGAGGTGCAGCACGCGCGTCGGTCGATACCACGGCGCGCCGATGTCCCATTCCATGTCGGAGTCGAAGGTGAACAGCGCGCCGGAAGGACCGAAGGCGAGGTCGTAGGAGTTGCGCAGGCCGCTGGCGAAAAGCTCCCACTTCGCGCCGTTTTCGTCGGTGCGCGCGACCCAACCGCCCGGCGCGAAGATGTGTGGGTCGTGGCCATTGGGATCGTTGAGGTGCGGCAGCAGTTCGTCTTCTTGCCACGTGCGCGGCACGCGCGTCGCGTCGAGCGGCTCGGGGATGTGCACGAAGTTGCCGGCGACGATCCACAGCGCGTTGTCGGGTCCGAGCACGACGGCGTGCGGACCGTGCTCGCCTTCACCGTCGAACTCGCGCAACTTGACGAGCGTGTCGAGGCGGTCGTCGCCGTCGGTGTCGCGCACGCGGTAGAGGCCGGTGTGCGGCGCGTCGCCTTGACTGACGACGACGTAGAGCGAATCGAAGGCCCAACACATGCCGTGCGAACTCGCGAGCGCGATGTCGACTTTTTCGACTTGCGTGGCGCTTGCATCGGCGCCGACGGTGACGCGGTACAGGCCGCCGTATTGATCGCAGACGTAGAAGCGCCCGCGCGGGTCTTCGCAGATCGCGACCCACGAGCCCTGCGTCGCTTTGGGCACGGAGTAGAGGAGTTCCGCGCGGAAGTCGGCGGGCAACTCGAGGGCCTCGGCGGCGAGCGCGTGCTCTTCCGGCGCAGGTGTTTCTGCGATCGATCCGCCCCAGGGAGCGACGCCGTATTCGCCGCGCACGAAGGGCGGCGAAGCACGCAACGCGTCGAAGGCCGCGGGCGTCCACTCGTCATAGGCAGCGCCGAGCGGAGCCGCCTGCGCGCTCCAACTCGCGTCGCTGATCAAACGCAACGCGCGGCCGTGCTCGTTCTCGACGACGAGTTCGATCCAAGCCGCCGCCGGGCCGCCTTCGTTGAGTCCGACGAACGCGAGTTGGTTTTCGCCGTCGCGTAGGAATGGCGCGACGTCCGCTTCGCTCGGACGCGACCAGTCGTCCGTGCTCATCACCTGCCGGCCGTTGACGAACACGCGCGCGTGGTTGTCGGCGCTGCAACGCAGAGTCGCCTTCGTCGGCGCGCGCGCGAGCGTGAAGCGACGTTCGAAGGCGGCAACGTCGGCGTCGAGCTCGCGCTCGCTGCTCCAGATCCACTGCGGTTTTGCGCCGTTCGCGCTCGGACGTACGACGTGATCGGGAGCTTGCGGTGCGGTGGCGATGCTAGGCGCTTCGACGTGCGCGACGATCGCGTCGGGTGCTTCCGTCGGTAGGTCGACGAGCGCGAAGTTGCGGAACTCGACCTGCATCGGCGCGCCTTGGTGCAGTTGCAGGGCGAGTAGGCCGGAGAGCATGCGTTCGGCACGGCGGTCGACGAACTCGATTGTGCGCGCACCGTTGAGTTCGATTTCGACGCGCGAGCCATGAGCGCGGATGACGTAGTGGTTCCAGGCGTGGACGTTCGCGAGCTTCAACAGGTCGGCGCCGTCGGCGAAGCGCGACTTGATCGGCGTGCCGCCGAGTTCGACGTGCTCGCCGCGCGTCGCGACGACGCCGGCGCCGTTTTGTTCGTAGAGGCAGCCGGTCCAGCTGGGGCCGTCTTCGATGTCGGCTTGGAGGCCGCTGACTTGGTGTGCGCCGCCGTCGCGGCTGCGGAACTGCACGCCGGAATTGCCGCCGACGATGCGGTAGTCGAGGCTCAGTTCGAAGTCGGTGACTTCGCCGCCGCGCCACAGCAGGTAGGTCGTTGATGTGCACGGATTCGCGGCGGTGCTGCGTCCGACGATGCAATTGTTTTCGACGGACCAGAAGCGCGGGTCGCCGTCCCAGTTGGTGAGCGAGTGGTTGTCGAAGAGTGTGCGCGGAGCGAGCTGCGGGGGCGTGGTTTCTTGATGGGCCGCGCAGGTGGTGAGGAGGAGTGTGGCGGCTAGCGGGAGGAGGCGGAGTGTCATGCGCGGGGCATGCTAGCGGTGGGGAAGTCAGCGAGTGACTCCGCACCCTCTCGGGCGCCGAGCCGCCCGGGAGGGAGCGGAGTTTAAGGGGGGAGAGAGAGGAGAGAGAGAGGAGGCGTGGTGGAGAGCACTCCGTGTTCGGTTGCTTGCGTGCTTGCGTGCGTGGTTGCTTGGTTGCTTGGTTGGATTGGATTGCGAGTTCGCTGTGGCGTGTGTTGCGCGGCAAGATGCTCGATATGGAAGCACGCATCGATCGGCGTACGTTTCTCGCAGCGGCTGGAGCGACGTTGCCGGTGTTGACGCTGGCGCAGGAAGTTGACGACGCGCCGCGCTTGACGCATGGGCCTTTTGTGTGTCCGTTCGATGCCGAGCACGCGGCGATATGGGCGCGCGTGTCGCAGCCGGGCACGTACACGATTGAGTTGGAAAACGGCCCACCGTTCGGGGATCCGCTGGGGCCGAAACGACGGGTGAGGAGTGCTGCCGTCGCGGCCAGCGCCGACTCCGATCTCACGGTGCGCTGGGTCATCGATCCGCTCGCATGCGACAGCAGCGTGAGCACGCTGCGCGTTCGTCGCGACGAGGCGCTCGTTCATTCGTTCGAAACCAGGTTCTCAAGCGTGGAGGCTCTGAGATCCTCGTTCACGCAGGGCCTGTGCGGCTATTCGCCGCCGCCGCGCGGCACGACAGTCGTCCTCGGCTCCTGCGCCGACGAACAGCGCTTTCCCGTTCAACCGGTGTGGGACGCGATGGGCAAACTCGCGCCCGATCTTGTCGTGATGCTCGGCGACACGCCCTACATCGAATCGACCGACCTTGCCGTGCAGCGTCGTCGCTACCGCGAGTTCTACGAGCAGCCGCAACTCGCCGCGTTGTTGCGCGCGCATCCGTTCGTCGGCACTTGGGACGATCACGACTATGCCTCGAACGATCGCTTCGGCGCGGTCGAAGGGCGCGAGAACAGTCGGCGTGCGTTCCTCGAATACCACGGGCCCGGCGAGTGGGGCCTCGACGGTCAGGGCATCTTCACCAAGCGACGCGTCGGCGCGATCGAGGTGTTCCTGCTCGACACGCGTTGGTTTGCGGACACGGAGCCGTGCCCGTTCGATGCTTCGAAGAAGACGCTGCTCGGCGCAGTGCAGTTGCGTTGGCTGCAAGAAGGGCTGAAAGCCTCGACGGCGCCGTTCAAGGTGCTCGCCTGCGGCATGATCTGGAACGACGCGGCGCGGCCGGGAAAAGTCGATTTCTGGGGTCACTGGGCGCATGAGCGTGACGCGTTGTTCGCGTGGCTCGGGCGCGAGAAGATCGGCGGCGTCGTGCTCGTCGGCGGCGATATCCATCGCACGCGCGTCGTCGAGCACAAGACGAAAGAGGTCGTCGGCTACGACTTGCTCGAACTGATCACGACGCCGATCGCGAACACGGTGATCGAGTCGAACAACGCGCCGCATCCGGGTTTGTTGTTCGACAAGGGCGTCGAGCAGGCATTCCTTTCGCTGACTGCTCGGCCGGAAGCGCTGACTGCGCGCATGATCGACGGCAGCGGCGCGACCATGTACGAGATCGAGCGCACGGCGCACTGGCTGTCCGACCGGCGTTGACACGCGACGCCGTTAGCATGCCGCCGATGAACACTCCTCGCCGCGTCCTCGTGCCTCTCGCCGACGGTTTCGAAGAGCTCGAAGCCGTAGCGATCATCGACATCTTGCGTCGCGCGGGAGTCGAAGTCGTCGTCGCCGGCCTGAAGCCCGGCGCGGCGCGCGGCTCGCATGCGATCGAGATCGCGACCGAGGTCGAGTTCGCAGGCGTCGACCTCGCGACGATCGACATGCTCGTGTTGCCGGGCGGCCAGCCGGGCTCGACTTACCTCGCCGCCGATCTGCGTGTCATCGCCGCGGTGCAGCAGCTCCACGCAACCGCGCGGCACGTCGCAGCGATCTGCGCCGCGCCGACCGTCCTCGCGCGCGCCGGAATCCTCGGCGGCGTGCGCGTTACGTCGCATCCGAGCGTGCGCGCGAAGCTCGGCGACGCTGTCGTCGTCGACGCGCCGCGCGTCGTCACCTCGGGCACGATCACGACGAGCCAAGGCGCGGGCACGGCCGTCGAATTCGCGCTCGCGCTCGTCGAGCAGCTCGTCGATGTCGCAAAGGCCAACGAGTTGCGCACCGCGATGCTCGTCGGCGTGCGCCAAGCGTGATGCGTGTCGAGCGCGCGCGGCGTCGCTAGAGCTGCGCCATCAACGTGCGCGGATCCCAATAGCCGTGCAGCTCGACGATCAAGCCGTCCGCGCCGAAGCGCATCACGTCGATGCCGTTGAACTCGAAGGCCTTGCCTTGCTTGTTCGTGCCGTGGCCGCGCCAGCGCACTGCGGCCTCATCGCCGGCGAAGAAGACTTCCTGCGCATCGAGCCCGATCGTCTTCGTCGCGCCGACGATGCCGTCGAAGAACGCGCCGAGCGCCGCGGGCCCGCGGTGCGGCGGCGTTCCGACCGGATCGTGGCTGACGCCGGCCGGATCGAAACACGCGACCCAAGCCTTGCAGTCCATGGCGCGCGTCGCAGCGAAGTAGGCGGCAATCGTTTCAGCAGGTGTGCGTTTCATCGTTCTCGGTTCTCGGGTTGACCCTACGGCGCTTGGGCCGCTCTGGATTTTCGGCGTGGTCGCGAGCTCGTGAGCGCGAAGCCTAGCGTGCCGCGCACTGGCGCCGCAGCCTGCGCGCGGGAGAGAATGCGACGCGTGAGCGACATCTATCAAGAGATCGTGCGGCTGCAGCGGCTCGGCGAACCGTGCGCGCTGTGCACGATCACCAAGACGCAAGGTTCGACGCCGGGCAAGACCACGATGAAGATGCTCGTGCGGCGCGACAGCAGTTTCGTCGGCACGGTCGGCGGCGGATGCCTCGAAGCGGAGGTGCTCGAAGCGGCGTTGGAATCCATGCGCGACGAGCGCTCGCGCACGCTGGCCTTCGCGCTCAACGAACGCGACTACCCCGACAGCGGCTTGTTGTGCGGCGGTCAGCTCGAGATCTTCGTCGAGCCGATCGTCGTGCCGCGTTTGGTCTTGTTCGGCGGCGGCCATGTGTCGGCGGCGATCGCGCGCATCGCGCATTCAGTCGGCTTCCATGTGCTGGTCAGCGACGACCGCGCGAGCTTTGCTTCGCGCGAACACCATCCGGCGGCGGACGAGCTGCACTGCGGCGAAATCGCCGAGCTCGCGCGGCGCATCGCGCCCGCGGAAGACCACTACGTGCTCGCCGTGACGCGCGGTCACGACCAAGACGGCGACGTGCTCGAAGCGCTGTTCCACGCCCGCGCGCGCCCGAAGTACCTCGGCATGATCGGTAGCCGCGCGAAGAAGGTGCAACTGTTCGAGCAACTGCGCGCGCGCGGCGTCGACGCAGGCTTTCTCGAACGCGTGCGCACGCCGATGGGCTTGCCGATCGGTGCGCGGACGCACGAGGAGATCGCGGTCGCCGTCGTGGCGGAATTGATCAGCGTGCGACGCCTCGGGGCGGATGCCGACCAGCGCTTCGGCTACGGAGCCGGCCCCGACGGCAAGCGCGACCCGACCTGCGCGTTGGATTGAACCGACGCTGCACGTCACGCGGCGCACGCACGCGGCGCCGCGCTCGTCGCCGCGTTAGTGCGTGGGCGATGTGACCGCGATCCGACGTGCCGTTCGCGCGCGAGCACCAGGCGCAGCGCGTGCACAACCGGCGTGGTGCGCGCGAAACCCCGTCCGTCGCAGTGCGCCGGG
>CAYHRR010000282.1:0-5851 GCA_964358875.1 uncultured Planctomycetaceae bacterium
GACTGCACCAACTGCCGCGCGTCGAGCGCTGGCTCGCGCGACGCGCAGAGATCTGGCAACGCTACGAGCGCGCCTTCGCGGCGCTGCCGGTCGAGCGTCCGGCGGCGCCGGAGCCGCACACGCGCCACGCACTGCACCTGTACACGCTGTTGATCGAACCGACGGCGCGCGTGACGCGCGACGAGTTCCTCTCGGCCATGTGCGCGCACGGCATCGGCGTCGGCGTCCACTACATGTCGATTCCCGAGCATCCCTATTACCAGCGCGCGTTCGGCTGGAAGCCCGAGGATTTCCCGCATGCGATGGAAGTCGGGCGACGCACGGTGAGCCTGCCGATCTCGGCCGGACTGAGCGATGAGGACGTCGACGACGTGATCACGGCGGTCAAGGCCGTGCTCGCGTAGCGCGCTCGCACAGACGCTTTGCTAGCGTTCGCCGCGGTGCGGATCGCGCTCGTTCACATGCGGCATGCGCGCTCGGGTGGAACCGAGCGCTACTTGAATCAACTCGCGACGTTTCTCGCCGCGCAAGGCCACGCAACGACCATCGTGTGCCGCACGCATGTCGACGCACCGCACCCGCGTGTGAAGTTCGAAGTGCTGCGTCCCACGGCGCTCGGCGGCGCGTGGCGCATGTGGAGTTTCGCGAAGGCCGTCGAGCGCTTCGTCGAGCGGCGCCGCAGCGAATTCGATCTCGTCGTCGGTCTCGGCAAGACGTGGAGCCACGACGTGATGCGCCTGGGCGGCGGCGTACAACGCACGTACTTGGAGCTCGCGCACGAAGCGACGCTGCACGGCGCGCGCGCTTGGCTTTCGCGCTTCGACGTCAAGCAGCGCGTCGCCTGCGCGATCGAGGAGCGCGCCTTGCGGCCCGGCGCGGCGCGCAAGTGGATCTGCAACAGCGACATGGTGCGGCGCGACGTGCTCGGGCGTTTCGCTTTGCCGGAGCGCGACGTCGTCGTGGTTCACAACGGCGTCGATGTCGAGCGCTTCCATCCCGGCTTGCGCGCGACGTCCGGCGCTGCGTTGCGACGTGAGTTGGGCTTCGCGCCTGAACACGTCGTCGCGCTGTTCCTCGGCACGGGCTATGGGCGCAAGGGACTGCGCCGTGCGCTCGACGCGTTTGCAAGCGCGCGCGCGGCGCGCCCGCAGGCGCGGCTGTTGATCGTCGGCTTCGATGCGGAGCTCGCGACGTACCGCGCGCACGCGGCGCGACTCGGCATGGCCGAGCATTGCGTGTTCCTCGGTGGGCGCAACGACGTGGAAGCATGCTTCGCGGCGAGCGACGTCTACGTGCTGCCGACGCTGTACGACCCCTTCGCGAACGCGACGCTCGAAGCGCTCGCCGTCGGACTGCCGGTCGTGACCTCGGACGCCAACGGAGCGGCCGAGTTGCTGACGCCGGGCCGCGAAGGCGACGTGAGCTCGCGCAGCAAGGACGACGCCGAGTTCACGCAACAGTTGACGGCTTGGCTCGAACGCGAGCGCATCGAAGCGGCGCGCCCGCATGCTCGCGCGCTCGCGCAGCGCAACTCACACGTCCACGCGATGCGCGCCACGTTCGCGGTGCTCGAATCCGCATCGTGACGTGCGAACGCGTGGCGCTTGCCGCAAGCAACGCGCTTGAGCCGCCGCGCGGCGTAGCGCAACCTGTGCGCGCAATGCTTCCCACTGCCGACGCGCGGCCGGTCGTCTGTCACTCGGTCATCCCCTACTTGCCGAAATCCGGCAGTTGGATCCACGCGCAGCTCACCGGCCTGTCGCGTTGGCGCGCGATGGTCGTCACGAAACGCATCGAGAATCGCGCGACCTTTCCCTTCGACGACGTGACCTCGACCGACGAGCTCGGCCTGTTCGCCTCGCTGCGCAACCGCATCGGTCGCAAACGGCGCGGCTACTTTCCGCTGTGGCGCGAGGCGCTCGAGCGAGCCGGCGCGCGTGTCTTGCATTCGCACTTCGGCGATTGGGGTTGGCGCGACCTGCCGCTCAAGCGCGCGTGCGGTTTGCCGCAGGTGAGTTCGTTCTACGGCGCCGATGTGTGGAAGCTCGGCATGTTGCCCGAGTGGCGCGAGCGCTATCGCGAGTACTTCCGCGACGGCGACCTGTTCCTCGTCGAAGGCAACGCCATGCGCAAGCGCGTGATCGAGCTCGGCTGCGCTCCGAGCAAGGTCGTCGTGCACCATCTCGGCGTCGATCTCGCCAAGATCCGCTACAGCGAACGCAGCATCGGCGCGGACGGCATCGTGTCGTTCCTCGCCGCCGGCCGCATGGTCGGAACGAAGGGCCACGACCTCGCGGTACGCGCTTTCGCGCGCGCTCATCGACGCAACGCGAAGCTGCGCCTCGGCATGATCCTGGTCGCACCCGAGCGCGGCGCCGAGGAGGCCTTCGCTCCCGTGCACGCGGCGATCGCCGACGAGCGTGTCGGTGATGCGATCACGCTGCACGGCTTCATGCCGTACCCGCAATACCTCGCTGCGCTCGCGAGCTATCACGTGTTCCTGCAGCCCAGCCGTCACCTGCCCGACGGCGACGCGGAAGGCGGAGCGCCGGTCGCGATGATCGAGATGAGCGCCTCGGGCATGCCGGTGATCGCTTCGAAGCACTGCGACATTCCCGAGGTGATCCAGGACGGCGTCTCCGGGCTCTTGTTCGACGAGAACGATGTCGACGGCATGGCCGAACGCATGCTCGCCATCGCGGCCGAACCCGAGCGTTGGCGCGACTACGGCGCCGCCGGGCGCGCACACGTCGAGCGCGAATACAACGTCGCGCGCCAAGCGCCCGGGCTCGAAGCGTTCTACGACCGCCTTTCGGCCGGGCGCGCGGCCTCGGTGTGAATCAGCGCGCCGCGACGAAACTCGTCAAGGCGTGCAGCAACCAATAGGCGTGGTGGTCGCGCGACGTGTCGAGCGCGCGCGAGACCTTTGCGGGTCGCATCCCGAAGGCGCCGAGCACATCGACGTCGCGCTCGGGCCGCAGCAAGCCGCGCTCGTGCACGAAGTGCTTGATCGGCACGGAGAAAGCGCGCTTGCGACGGTGCACCAACTCGCGCGGCATCGTGGCTTCGAGCAAACGCTTCAACAGATGCTTGCGCACTCCGCCACGCGCCTTGACGTCGTCGGGAATGCGCGCCGAGAGTTCGACGAAACGATGGTCGAGCAGCGGCGGCCGAACTTCGAGCCCGTAGCGCATCGAGGTGCGGTCGACCTTGGTCAAGATGCCCTCGGCCAGCCAGGTCTTCATGTCGCGGTACTGCTGGCGCGCGAGCGGCGAAAGCTCCGCTCGATCGTGTTCCTTGAACAGCCAGTAGTCGTCGTAGTCGGCGAGCTCGCTGCCGACATCGAGCGCCGCGCGCTTCGTTTCGGCCGGAATTCCGCCGTAGAAATGGCACATGCGGCCCCACGGCCCCTCGAGCGTGTTGCGCAGCGCGCTGCGCCCGAGCGGCGTCGAACGAATCAACGCGCGGCCCGGCAACGCATCGGCGAGCGCGTGCGCGACGCGGCGCTCGCCCTCCTTGAAGTAGCGCGCGTAACCGAGATGCGTCTCATCGCCGCCGTCGCCGGACAGCACGACCTTGACGTGCTTCGCGGTCATCTCGCACAGCCCGAGCATCGGCAAAGCCGCTTGATCTCCGAAGGGTTCGCCGAAAACGTCGGCCATGCGCGGCAAGCAGGCGAGCAGTTCGTCGGCGCCGAAATCACGCACGTTCCAGCGCAGCCCGAGGCGTTGCGAGGTGTCGCGCGCGATCTCGGTCTCGTCGTCGGCGCGATCGGGGAAGCGAATCGAGAAACTCGAAGTCGGCTCTTTGGCGAGCTTCGCGACGCGCGCGGCGATCAACGACGAGTCGACGCCGCCCGACAGGAACAACCCGACCGGCACATCGGCCTGCAAATGGTCGGCGACGACGCGCTCGAGCAACGCGTCCACTTCGGCGAGCGCGTGCTCTTCATCGAGCGACTCGTCGGGCGCGAATTCGAGGTCCCACCAGCGCCGCACGGTCACGCGACCGTCGGCGAAGCTCGCGCAATGACCGGCCGGCAGCTTGCGCGCCTGCTTCCAAATCGTCTTCGGCGCGGGAACGAACTGGTACGTGAGGAAGTCCCAGTAGGCCGTGACGTCGGGCGTGAAGGCGAAGCCCGGCGTCGCTTCGAGCGCGGCGAGTTCCGAGGCGAACGCGAAACGGCGACCGTCGAAGGCGTAGTACAGCGGCTTGATGCCGAGGCGGTCGCGCGCGATGAACAGCTCGCTCTTGCGCGCGTCCCACATCGCGAAGGCAAACATGCCGACCAAGCGCTCGAGCGCGCGCTCGCCTTCTTCCTCGTAGAGATGCAGGACGACTTCGGCGTCGCAACGCCCGATGAAGCGGTGGCCCTTGGCGAGCAGTTCACGGCGCAGCTCGTCGTGGTTGTAGATCTCGCCGTTGAGCACCATCCAGATCGAGCCGTCCTCGTTGGACATCGGCTGCTCGCCCGCCGGCGACAGGTCGATGATCGCCAGACGCCTTTGTCCGAGGAACACGTCGTGCTGCGCGTCGACGTGATGCCCTTCCGCGTCGGGACCGCGGTGCGCCAACTTGCGCAGCGCGCCCAACGAAGCCGCGAGCGGCGCGGCGCACGCGATGGAACCGTAGATGCCGCACATCGAGCGGCCTCCGCCTCAGCTCGCCAGGCCCTGGGTCGCGCGTCGTTCGTCAGCGTGCTGCGCGCACCGGCGCGTCACCACGAGTTCGCGCGGAGCTGCGCTCGCCTGAAGCGCATCTGTCGAGCTGGAATGCGCGCGCGACGTGCGGCGCCGACACGAGCGAGCGAGCCGCACGCGGACTCTCGGCTCGATCCTCGGGATGGCGTTGATCATCGGGCGTCGATGGTAAGGAGTGCCGTGGCCGAGGAAAGTGCGCGGCGGCTTCCGGAACGGAGATTCCGCGCACCGCAACAGGCCTCGACACCGCAGCGCTCGCGCGCTCATCGAGGTTACGCGTTCGTCGGCACCGTCGCGCGGAACGAGCTTGCGACGCACACGGTTCGCGACGCGACGGCGTGTGTCATGCCGCGGCATGACGAAGCGGACATGTCGACCTCGAACACCGCTCGCTCCTGGCACCGCACGGAGAGCGCGCGTAGAACTTCCGCGCAGCACCATGTCGCGCGCCTTCGCAAGCAGCATCGAGTCCGCCGCGTTCGCCGTGCTGCGCCTCGAACCGCGCTTCCCGCCGCTGTTCGTCGTCGGAGTGCCGCGCAGCGGAACGACGCTCGCCTACCTCACGCTGGTCAACCGCTTCCGTTGCGCGTACTTCGCCAACGCCGCCTTGCGCCATCCCTATGCGCCGTGGTCGGCGACTGCGCGCGCCAAGCTGCGCTTCGGCGTTCCGACGACGTGGGACAACTCCTACGGGAGCACGCCCGGTCGCATGGGTCCGAGCGACGGTTGGCGCACGCTGCGGCGTTGGTTCGCGCCGCTGCAGGTCAACGACACCGGTCCTTTGGAAGCGCCGGCGGGACTGCGTCGTCTCGTCGCGGCCTTCGAGCGACTTTTCGGCGGCCCGTTCGTGTGCAAGAACAACGCGCTGTCGACGCGCACTGCCGAGCTCGCCGCGATCTTCCCGAACTTCCTGTTGGTTCACGTGCGTCGCGATCCGCTCGATGTCGCGGCTTCCTTGCTGGAAGCGCGCGCGCGCCACCGCGTTGCGGCGGGTGACTGGTGGAGTGCAGCTCCGCCGCAGTTCCTCGGCCGCACCTTTGCGTCGGAACTCGAGCAGGTCGCGTTCACGATCGTCGGACTCGAACTGGAAATCGCGCGCGGTGCCGCGCACCTGCCCAGCGAGCGCCGCATCGCGATCGATTACGACGAAC